>CAZVHD010000113.1:0-5542 GCA_964626765.1 uncultured Christensenella sp. | reverse complement strand
GCGCTTTGTTATTTGCATGGCCTTTTTATAGTTGCCTGCGTCAAAATAAGCCTCGCTTATGGCTTGTTTAACTTTTGGATACCAAAGCTCATATTTATTCTCGGGTTTTTCATCCAAAGTTTTTTCCAGACTATTTATTTCATTGAAATTCAAAGGCATATCAAGCTCTCGATAAATCATTGGTACAAGGCTTACGATTTCCTCATAATCTGAAATATCATTTTCATACAACGGCTTAAGTTCTTTTACTAATTCATACGCCTCTTTGAAATTCCCTCTTCTTGTCTCACTTTTAAGCATTAAAGAGTGACAGCAAAGACGCGCGTCTTTATCGGTGTCTTTGAACTCATCGGCAAGCTCTTTTGCAGCTATATAACAAAGGTCAAAGTTCTTGTGCACATATGAATAAAAAGCAAGATATAACCTGTAATAAAGAAAATTCTTTACACATTCTATCGCTTCATTTTCATAATACTTGCTATAACTATAGAGCTCCAACCTCAAACTCTTGTTTTTTACTATGCCCTTTAAGCTTGTCTCTATTTTTTCAAGGTCACCAATTTTATGAAAAACCTTGAAAGCTTCATAATACTTTTGTTCTTTAAGCAAGTATGCACCAAGCCTTTGATGAGAGTCAATGGTTGTAAACTTTTTCATTTCATGCATATAAAGGTCGCTATGCTTAATAAGCCAGTTTCTAAGTAGCGTATTTAATCTATAATATTTGACATCCCTTGTAGCAACATAGCATTCCTTGCAACTTAGCCTCTCCAAAATTTCCACACCTTCAGGGTAAAATGTATTGACAAAATCCTTGTCCAAATAGTCCAAATCAGCAACATACGCCAAAAAAGCCTTTTCTTCACTATTAAATTCATTTATGTATGTTGCAAAATCAGGCTTTGAGGGCTTTTGTCCAAGTATATTTTCGTCTATGAGAATAGGATATAAAGGCTCAAACCTGTTATAATTGAAATTGATAAAAAAGTCTGATGACACAACAATCTTAAGATTTTTTGGACAATGCTTTATTAATCTTTCTATTAAGGAATAGTCAAAATTTTGAGGCAGTCTTTCCATCCTTTCAAAAACCAAAAGACAATTGCCTTTTATTGTTGATATGTATTGCAAGATAGCGGTTATAATCACTATTTCATTGTTTATTGATGACTCGCAATATCGTACTTGTCGTACTTTCTTCATCATCTCAGGGTTATTTCTGAATATCTTTTCCGCAAGACATATACTAAATGACTCTACATTGTCAGTAAGCGCGTTAAACCAAAAGACCGTCCTATAACGGTTGCTAAGTTCAGTCAAAAAGTCGGTTTTTCCTGTTCCCGGGGGAGCAAAAAGCATTACCGCAAATGTATCATTGGACATAATGTCATTTATTTGCTTATTCATATTTATCTTAAATAGGTCCATGATTCCTCCTATAACATTAAACAATTGTAAATTAAAAGTAAAAAAAAGTCAAATGAATTATTTAAGCTTATTTTAATACTTTTCTTATGCAATTATTTTAACTATTTTACTATTAAAGTATCAATCATTTACCTTAAATTTATCTTAACGGTTAGAAAGATTGTTTTATGAAAAGATATATTGAAAATTCTTTATGAGTTATTAAATCATCAAAAAACAGCGATATTCATAAAAAAACTGCATTTCTGAACCATAGCGAATTCCTTGACATATTATAGAATGAATGATATTATTATAAAAACACTGCAGTAGAGGAGCGATTAGCATCAGTAAGCTTTTATTTCAACATAAGACAAGTTGACCGTAACAAGATACGGAAAAAGCCCAAAGGGCATAATCGCCGAAACAATCAACCAATCTTGTAAAAAGGGTTTGTTGTTGGGGTCTTAGGAGAATATCCTTTGACACTGTCACCAAAATTGGTGAAGAGCTATCTCGCAGATATGAAACCAATTTACTTTGGCGGTGTTTATGAATAAATGCCGCTATTTTTATAAACATAAACGGAGGTTTGAATGAAAAGTTACAATGTTGCAATCGTAGGAGCTACCGGAATGGTAGGAAACAAGTTTTTACAGGTTTTGACCGAAAGGAATCTCCCCATAAAAAATTACTATCTTTATGCGTCAAAGAAATCGGCGGGCAAAGTTATTAATTTTATGGGAAAGGACCATACTGTTATTGAATTAAAAGAAGAAAACATAGTTAATCAAGATCTTGATTTTGCCTTGTTTTCAGCAGGCGGAGGCACTTCAAAGGAATTTGCGCCAATATTTGCAAAAAGCGGATGCACCGTTATTGATAATTCCAGCCAATGGAGAACCTATCCTGATGTCCCGCTTGTAGTTCCTGAAGTCAATGGAGAGGCAAGCTTAAAAAACAACGGCATCATAGCCAACCCTAACTGTTCGACAATACAAGCGGTCGTCGCCTTAAAACCATTGCACGACAAGTATTCAATTAAAAGAGTGGTTTATTCCACTTATCAAGCTGTTAGCGGAGCAGGTTTAGCAGGATATACTGATTTGGAAAAAAGAACTGAAGACCCAAAAGAGCTCAAGAAATTCCCCTATCCTATTCATGGAAATGTCTTGCCGCATATAGATGTCTTTTTAGAAAACGGATACACAAAAGAAGAGCAGAAGATGATATTTGAAACCAAAAAGATACTCAATGACCAAAGCATAAAAGTTACAGCAACTACGGTACGGGTTCCTGTATTTCACGGCCATGCTGAAAGCATAAACATTGAATTTCACAAACCATGTGACATAAAAGGCATAAGAGAAAGTCTTGCCAAACAAAAAGGTATCACTATCATAGACGACCCCTCAAAGAATCAATACCCCATGCCCCTGTAAGCCGAAGACAAGGACGATGTCTTTGTCGGCAGAATAAGACTTGACGATTCAGTGGAGTCGGGCTGTAATATCTGGGTTGTTTCTGACAACATAAGAAAAGGCGCGGCAACAAATACCGTGCAGATATTAGAGTATCTTATTGAACACGACAATAAATAAGGAGGCAAATATGAGTATTTTCAAAGGAGCGGGAACCGCTTTAATCACACCATTCAAAAACGATAAAGTAGACTTTGACGCTTTAGATAAACTTTTGGATATGCAACTTGAAGGCGGCATTGACGCTATAATAGTCAACGGAACAACAGGCGAACCCACAACAATGAGCCATGCAGAGAGAACCGCTGTTGCAAAATTTGCAATAAACAAAGTCAACAAAAGAGTTCCGGTTATTGTCGGAACAGGCAGCAACAACACGCATACAGCCATAGGCTATTCAGTAGAAGCGGAAGAGCTTGGCGCAGACGGTCTACTTCTGGTTACCCCTTATTACAATAAGGCTACCCAAAACGGACTTATCGCTCACTATAAAGCTATTAGTGACAATGTGAACATCCCCATTATTCTTTATAATGTTCCAAGCAGAACAGGTTTGAATATGCAACCGGAAACAGTAAAAAAACTTGCCGGATACAAAAACATATCAGCCATCAAGGAAGCTTCGGGAAGCGTGCAACAAATGATGGAAATAGTCAGATTGTGCAACAACAAAATTGACCTTATGAGCGGGGAAGACGGTCTTATCTATCCATGTTTTGCCGTTGGCGGAACGGGAATAATATCAGTAGCTTCAAACATAATACCAAAATATGTTTCTGATATGGCAAAGCAATTCTTTGCAGGAAACATAAAAAAAGCTCTTCAAATGCAGCTTGATATGTCAGAACTTGTGGCGGCTCTTTTTTGTGAAGTCAACCCAATACCGGTTAAGACAGCGGCATCTCTTATGGGGTTATGCGATAGTTACATGAGAATGCCCATGACAAAAATGGAAAATGTGGACCAACTCAAGAAAGCTATGAAAAACTTTGGTATCCAAATCAAGGAGTAAGAAAACACTAATGAATATACTTATATATGGAATAGGCGGTGCAATGGGAAAAACCATTTACAACTGCCTTAAAGAAGAAAAACAGGCAATAGTATGTTGTGGCGTAGACAAATACCTCAAGCAAAACATATTTGATGTGCCTGTCTATAAAGACTGTAAAGATATCGACAAAAAAGTTGATTGTATTATTGACTTTTCAGTGCACAATGCGGTATATGACTATATCCCCTATGCAATAAATAAAAAAATCCCTGTTGTTATCGCAACAACCGGATTTAATAAAGAAGAACAGTCCCTGATTGACGATGCGGCAAAATTCATACCCGTATTTCAATCCGGGAATATGTCGCTTGGCATAAACATTCTTATGCAGCTTGTCAAAAAGACAGCAAAGGCCATTGGAGACAAGGCGGATATTGAAATCGTGGAAATGCATCATAACAATAAAGTTGACGCGCCCAGCGGAACGGCGGTTATGCTTGCCGATTCAATTAAGGAAGAGCTTCCCTCAACTGAGTATAACTACGGAAGAGAAGGAATTGTGGGCAAAAGACCCAAGAATGAAGTGGGAATTCATGCGGTAAGAGGCGGAAGTATCGTTGGAAAACACGAAGTAATGTTTATTATGAACAATGAAATAGTCAAGTTGAGTCATGAATCAGAAAGCAAAACCATTTTTGCAAGAGGCAGTATAAACGCAGCACTCTTTCTTGTAAAACAGCCTAAAGGCAAATACAATATGGATGATTTGCTGGAATAAAAATAACCTTATGAAATAAATTATGACAAAAAAAATAGTCAGCATCTTTTTTTTAAGGCGCTGACTATTTTTTTTTGCTTTTTTAATTTCTATTCGGTATCGACCTCGTCCTCTTCTTCAGGCGCTCCCTCGACTCCATCGGGGAAATCAATTTCACCTTCGACGATATAAATGAAGCTCTCTGCATCAGAGCTTAAATCAATAAAAACCTCAAAAGTATTGGCCATCAGATAATCTATGATACCGTCACAATTTGCTTGTTCCAACTCTGCTATAAGGTCAACATCATCAAGAACCTCATCGGCATATACAAAGAACTGGTCAAAACCGGGCAGTACAATATCATAAAAATCACTATCTATCCTATATGAGAGCATTTCATTATGGAATCTTAAAGCGCCTACTAAATATGCGACATATTCCAAAATCTCTCTGTTTTCATAATCTATATCTTCTGTGTCCATCATACTTATTTGGTTATAAATATCTATTATATCAACGGGGAATTCTATTACTTTTTGATAGTCACCTTCCATTGCGTTATAAATATAAAACATATTTCTGTAAATATAAGCGCCCCAAAGTTTATTGTTTTGAAGGTCTTTTATCTCCAATAGAACTTCATTGTTTATTATTTCTTCAAAATCCAATTTGAGCTCGCCCGTGAAGATATAACCCACATCTTCAAACTCTTCCTCGCCCTTTTGAACTACATTTAGCTGAACGCTAAAACTTTGGTCTCCGTATAGTGGATAGGACTGATGTTCATTTACCGCAAAGAAAGGAATGCTCACAAAATTGTCTGTGGTTCCCTCTTCTCCTCTTTTTATTAATAGTTGTGGAAGGTCAAAATTAAAGCTGATGACAGCTCCGCCAAAAAGG
>CAZVHD010000112.1:0-5554 GCA_964626765.1 uncultured Christensenella sp. | reverse complement strand
ATAAATCACTATTTAAATAATCATCCGATATTAAAAATATGTATTTAAAAGGAGGTTATTATGGCAATGGCAAATTATGGGAAGGTAACAAACAAAGTTTACGCCGATATGACAAATTATGATATTTATATGATGAGAAAACAAAAAAAGCAAGCCGAGAGCCGCTTATTTGACAGAAAACAAAAGCAGCCCGAGATTTCCTATGAAGATTACAGAAAAAGAGTGGAGATGCCTATTAAGACGGAGTCAAAAGGCGAGCGTCAAAGTCAGGGTCAGCCTCAAAATGAATATAGCTATAAAGATTATTTATTGGACCAATTGCAAAGAAACACTCCCGAGGAGCTTATGTCAGAGGAAGAGTTTTATGAAAGCAAACTTTCGGCAAAATCTTTTTCAGATAGTAGTCAAGTTTTTTCTCATGATATAGAGTATGAAAAAAGGCAAAAAAGATATCAAAAGTATGCAAAACAAACAAAAGCCGCAAATAAGAATACACAAATAAAGAAAGGTGGAAAAATTTTTATTGCTTTTTATGTTCTTATAGTGATGGCTATCGCATCTATTTTAATAGTGATGAATACAGACACACCGTTTAATTCTCAATCTGTTGACGCTGTGGGAGGCAATGAATCGGAGCAAAGCGCATCAGTTCAGGCTATGAATGTTGATGAAAGCAGAGAATCCGAGGATGAGAATTGGTTTGACGAGCTGTGTAAATCGCTAAAATAAAATAGAGGAGCTTATTGAAAAATTAATTACACAAACTATACACTAAGGAAAAGGTTATTGGCAGTTATTGCGCTGATAACCTTTTTATTTGTCGCTGTTATGGGAAAGCTTGTTTATATTCAGATAATAAACAGCAATAACCTGCAGATAAAGGCCCTTGACCAATGGACAAGGGACATTCCTGTTGTTGGCGAAAGAGGCGATATTTTTGATAGAAATGGTACTCTTTTGGCTGACACATATACAACATATACCTTGTATGTAAGACCTGTTGCAGTAAAAGATAAATATCATACATCTCTTGCTATAAGCGAGGTGTTAAAATTAAACAGGGAAAAGTTGTTTGTAAAAATGCTTTCTAAAGTAAGTGAAATTACAGTTGCAAAAAAAGTAACCAAGGAAGAAATGACTGATATCATTAACTTTGGAGATGTTACGGGCGTGTATTTTTCGCCAAACATAACAAGGTACTATCCTTATGGTGATTTTATGACTCAGCTTATGGGATTTACTAATATAGACGGTGTGGGACAAAGCGGAGTGGAAGCTTTCTATAATGATTATCTTGAGGGCAAAAACGGATATATACTAACTCAAACCGACCTTGTGGGGCGTGAGCTTGATAGCCAACAAACACAATATATACAAGGAAAGAAGGGCGACAGTGTCTATTTGACAATAGACTATTACATACAACAATTTGCAGAAAACGCAGTTCAAAACGCATATATTAAGCATGATGCAAAAGCTGAAAGAGGGATTCTTATGAATGTCAAGACCGGAGAAATCTTAGCAATGGCGCAAAGACCCTCTTTTGACCTTAATGATGTGCCAAGAGACAATGTTGTTGAGCTGTTTGAGAATTCAAGAAGTCTTTTAGTAAACAATGTTTATGAGCCCGGCTCAACCTTCAAAATATTGACCACAGCGATGGGATTGGACTATGGGGTTATTGACAGAGAACATACCCTTCATTGTCCCGGATACCGTATAGTAGACGGGCAAAGGATAAGGTGTTGGAAAACAATTGGACACGGTTCGTTGACTTTTGACGAAGGAGTTCAAAACTCGTGTAACTGTCTGTTTATGGATATGGCTCAAAAAATTGGAGCGGAAAAGTTTTATAAGGGCATTGAATATTTTGGGCTTACAAAAAAAACCGGTGTGGATATAAGCGGAGAGACTTCGGGACTTGTTATACCTTATGAAGAGGTGAAAGTTGTGGACCTTGCAAGAATGGGTTTTGGGCAGGCGATAGCAATGTCTCCCATAGAACTTGTGAACGCAAGCGCATCGGTAGTCAATGGCGGAAAGCTTATGACGCCATATATTTTAGAAAGAGTAGAAAGAGATAAAAAGACAATTTTTCAAAACTATCCTATTGTTAAAAATAATACAATAGCAAAAGACACATCAGAAGAGATAAGAGAAATTCTCGAGCTTGTGGTTTCCGACGGAAGCGGAAGGCAAGCCGGAGTAAACGGATACAGAATTGGCGGAAAGACGGGTACTGCTCAAAAATATGAAAACGGTATAATCGCTCAGGGCAAGTATCTTTCCACCTTTTTGGGATACGCTCCTGCAGAAGACCCTGAATATATGGCTTTGTTTATGGTTGATGAACCGGGAGGCGGAGTTTATTATGGAAGTATAGTCGCCGCGCCCTATGTAGGGGATATATTCAAAAATATATTTGATTATAAAAAAATCCCTCCCACAAATATTGAGTCCAAGGAACACTTCGCCATGCCTTTACTTGAGGGTATGACTGTTACTCAGGCAAAGAATAAGCTTTATAATATGGGAATGTATTATGAGGTAGCGGGCGAAGGCGACAAAGTAGTAAATCAAATTCCCATAGAAAACAGTTTTGTAACAACCGACAATATTGTTTTGATTGAACTGGGATAAAAAAACGGAGGCTGAAAATGAAACTATGCGAATTGCTTACAGGTGTGGAAATCATCCTTACAAATGCGGATATGCAAAAGAAAGTAAACAAAATAACTTTTAACAGTAAAAAAGTAAAGCCTATGGATGTCTTTGTAGCTCTTGAAGGAAAAGCTGACGGACATGATTATATTGAAGAGGCTATAAGAAAAAAAGCGGCGGTTGTGATATGCCAAAAAGCCGTTAGAGCAGAAAATTTTGTTCAAGTAAAAAACACAAGACAGGCTCTTTCGATAATGGCTGCGAATTTCTATCAGAACAAACATAAACAGTTGAAGATAATCACCGTTACCGGAACAAACGGAAAGACGACCACAACCTATATAATAAACGCCATATTAAGAGCGAATAACCACAAAACTGCGGTGATTGGCACTTTAGGAGCAGTCATTGACAACAAAAAAGTGTCGCTTGACCTCACAACACCCGACCCGATGCAGCTACATAAACTATTTTTGGACGCCTATGAAAAAGGGGTGGAATATGTTGTTATGGAAGCAAGCGCTCACGCTATATATTATGAAAAACTCTATGGCATAAGGGCTGAGATTTCGGTATTTTCAAATATCACCCAAGATCATTTGGACTTTTTTAAGACTATGGAAAACTATGCCAAGACAAAAACAGACTATTTCAAGGAAGAAAATATGAAAATGGCTGTTGTCAATAGTGACGACAAATATGGAAGGCAAATTTTGAAAAGGGGAAAAGGCTTTGTGTTAAGCTATGGCATTGATAATCCTTCAGATGTGTTTGCAATGGATATCAAACAAGCAAATGGGAAAACAACTTTCATTATAAACGCCTTTGATGAAGTTGCTGAAATTGTCGCTCCTCTTTTGGGTCGCTTTAATATCTATAATGTATTGTCTGCGGTTACTGTTGCAAAGATTTTGAAGGTTCCAATGAATACAATCTGCAGGGCAATTATGCGATTAAGGGAAATAGAAGGTAGATTCAACATTATAAACAGAGATATAACGGTAATAATTGATTATGCCCATACCCCTGACGGTTTAACTAATGTGCTCACTGCGGCAAAAGAACTTGAAGGAGGAAAACTGATAACTGTGTTCGGCTGCGGAGGCGACAGAGACAAGACCAAAAGACCTCTTATGGGAAAGGTCGCGGGAGAGCTGAGCGACTACTGTGTGGTAACATCAGATAATCCAAGGTTTGAGAACCCAAATGATATCATAAAGGATATTGAAAAGGGCATATCGCAAGTTACGAAAGACTATATTTGTATAAAAGACAGAGCAAAGGCCATAGCCTACGCTGTAAAGAATGCTAAAAAAGGCGACAAGGTGGTCATAGCCGGAAAAGGCGGTGAAGAATACATAGACATAATGGGTGTTAAGTTAGAATATTCGGATAAAAAGGCCGCCAAATCGGCATTGAGGAGTTATCACAATTGATACATTATTTATTGGCTATATTGATAGCGTTCTTTGGTGGTATGATACTTGCGCCCATAATTATTGGGCTGATAAAAAGGCTGAATGTCAAGCAAACCATTCTTTCCTATGTGTCACAGCACGAGGATAAACAGGGTATTCCAACAATGGGCGGGGGGATATTTATTATTCCCGCTATTGTTGCCACTTTTGTTTTGGGTGGTTCGGATTATGTTTTTGCCGTGTTTGCGGTGCTTTTGACTATGAGCTATGCTGTTATTGGATTTCTAGACGATTTTCTTAAGGTTGTATTCAAAAGAAATATGGGTCTTAAGGGCTATCAAAAAATTATTTCACAGGTTATGATAGCTCTTATCGCATCATATTTTGCGTATAGGAATAATTTTGTGGGGACAAGCATAAATTTACCGATGTTTAATACCGAACTAAATCTTGGGTGGTGGTATATCCCTTTTAGTATGTTTGTATATGTGGCGCTAACTAATTCAGTGAACCTTACAGACGGTCTTGACGGCCTCAGCGCAACAACATCAAGTGTTTATTTTGCTATATTTTTTGTTGTAATATTTTTGCAAATGGGCGTGGAAAATGATTTGGGAAGGACAATATACGCAAAGGAACTTCATGGCCTTCTTATATTCATTGCTTCTGTTTTAGGCGGACTTGGGGCTTTTTTATGGTTTAATACTTTTAAGGCAAAAATAATTATGGGCGATACAGGAGCTATGGCGCTTGGAGGCGCTGCGGCTATGGTCGCTCTTATATCAAAAAATCCTCTATTAATTTTGTTAACAGGCATAATGTTTGTTGTCTCTAGCATATCAGTAATAATACAGGTGATAGTCTTTAAGCTGAAAAAGAAGAGAGTCTGGCTTATGTCACCCTTTCATCATCATCTGGAATTGAAGGGACATAGTGAGGCAAAGATTGTGTCTTATTACGCAATAATCACCTTTATCGGCGGAGTGGTAAGTTTAATTGTAATGTGAGGTGTGTTATGAAATTGCAGGGAAAAAGGGCGCTTGTTTTGGGAATGAAAGCAAGCGGAATATCAGCTTGTAATCTTTTGAAACAAAAGGAATGCAAGGTCAGTTATTATGATGATTTTATAAATCCGTTACCCAATGATTTTGAAAATATGAAGGGAAAAGACATCTTTGATATTCTTCAGGGAGTCAACCTTATTGTTGTCAGCCCTTCAATAACTGAAAACCATGTCGTTATGGTTGAAGCAAAAAAGAAAAAAATACCTATTATAAGCGAGCTTGAGCTTGGAACGAGATTTCTAAACTGCCCAATAATCGCAGTGACCGGCACAAATGGGAAAACAACTACGGTTTGTATGATTGAAAAAATACTTTCCTCCACCGGAAGAAAGGTCAAAACAATGGGCAACATAGGATATCCCGTGTCACAAGTTGTTTTAGATAAAACCAAACTGGACTACGCCATAGTCG
>CAZVHD010000111.1:0-5590 GCA_964626765.1 uncultured Christensenella sp. | reverse complement strand
GGTAAAAAAGAATTTGCGCCATAGATTGGTACAAATTCACCGTTTAGATACCTGTCCATATACAAGCCTATTTTTTCGTTATAAAGATTTTTATTAATGTTTTTTCTCAAAGAAAAACTTGCTTGTTTAAGTTTTTTTAAGGCCCTATGGTGAGTTATCTTTGCCATTCTGATAAGAATATCAAAAGCCATATATTTATATGAACTCATATCAAGACTGTATAAATCATCATTTTTTATAGTTTTCATAGGGGAGTTCTTTTGTTTGTAGGAAAGCTCTCTTAAGGTCATTTTGTCAACTTTTACGAGCTCCTCATTTATTTCAAACATATTCATAATTGAAGAAAAGACCTTCTCAATAATAGAATGGTTTCTTGTACGGCAAAAGATAATCCAAGCCGTTAAAGCTCCCAGTATTTTGTCTTCGCAACAGACATAAAGCTGTTTTGTCGCATTTTTGTACTCGCCTGTAAGCGCCTGTATTAAAGACCCTATGGCAAGTTTTGTGCTGTCGTAAGAATAATACTTGCTGACAGTTTTTCTATCTTCGTAAAATACGGGAAATCTTAAATAAGGGTCATATATTTTATGCCATACGCTTCTGCTGACAGCGTTTGAAAGATTGTCTACAAGCAAGCCGCTTCCCGTCATTTTTTCAGCGGTGAATATGAGTTCGGCCTTGCTTGTGCCTGAATTCAATTCCTCAATATCAGGCAAATCATCATAAACGGACCTATCTCCCACACCCATAAAAAACATGATTCTAGAAAACTGAGCGTCAAGTGAATACTCATATATGATTTTATTTTTTTTCTCAATTATTTCCGAAGGCGGAAAATATGCTTTGACTATAAAAAACTCTTTTGGAGAGTTTTTTGTATCAAACTCTACTTCATAGCGGTCTTTTATTTCCATGTCATAGTCATTAATTTTGATGTTTCCTGGAATTACCGCTCTTTGATTAGCCATCCCCTTTATAGAAAAGTCGTTTGTTTTTTCTAATTTTGCATTCGAAGGAGCAATGGGATATACCTCAATTCTTACTTTGACTTTGCTCATACCCGATAAAGACAGAACAACTTTGCTTGAAGAATAATTTATGATACTTGCAGTGATATCGCCATGATTGAAATAAGCAAAGTTTCCATCCTTATTTGCTGCAAAAAAATTGCCCATATCCATTAAAAAATCTTCGGCTTCCACCCACTTAGATACCTTTTGATAGGAAATTCTAACCCCCCAGAGAGTTCCCAGTTTTCCAGCTAATAAAATTCCATTGGGCGATGAGCTTTCCAAGCCATATCCAGTTTGGCTCTTTTCGGGAAAACAAAAACGTTCTGGCGAAGGGCCTTTTTCCTTTATTTCAAAATATTCCTTGAAAAAAGGGGGTCTTCCCTCAAATCCATATTCACGATTAATATATTTCATTTATCCTCCTGAATATTCAATGTACCATTTATAAAATCATTATCGTCAGTAAAATGCGCCGCATAATCCGCAACATCAGGGTCTTTTTTTATAAAGATACTTGTTTTGAAAGGCATCTTTAACAAATCCTTAAGATTTTGGCTTTCTTTTATTTTCTCAAAAATAAACTCATTTACCTTCAAAACAATTCTTTCACTTTTATTTTTAGAAAAAAGTCTTCTTATATCAGCTATCATTTCTCGGCAAATCATAATTATTGATTTTTCAAAACCGTTTTCACATTTGTTGCATTTATTATAGAACAAAGCTTTAAGGCTATTATACCTTTTTTGTCTGTTTATTGCAACAATGTCATATTCTTTTATAAGGGTTGCGCGAGCTTTTTCTCTGTCTTTTTCCAGTAGTTTATTGGTAAAATCAATAAGATTTTTGGCGTCTTTATTATTGATAGTGTCCACAAATATAATACCGCCAATGTTTCTGAGCCTTATTTGTTTTATGACCACCTCTAACGCAGACATATTAATTAGATTATTATTTTTTCCAAAAGCGCCACAAGAGTTGATATCAATAACCGTCATTGCTTCAGTATAATCAAAAACTATTTCCACTCCGTCAGGCAAAGATATTTTTCTAGAGAAAAGATTGTTAAACTCCTCTTTTAATCCGTAAAAATCAAAAAGAGAAAGTATTTCACTATGAACTTTTACTCCGTTATACTGATGAAAATCCTTATTGCTTGTTATAATTTCACAATCCTCAATGTCTATTTCCTCAAGAACTTTTTCAAAACCTGTCTTTTGATATAAACACTTTTCTTTCTTTCCTCTTGCATTTGCTAAAATTTCTTTATAGATTGCTGTAAGTTGACTCATTTCTTGTTCTAAAAGGTCATTATCCGCTCTTATTGCCGTACGCCTAACTATAAAACCATAATCACTATTGATTACAATTTTGTTCAGGGTATTCTTTTTATATTCGCTTAATTTATGTGAAAACTTAAGCCCCGTAAAATTGTTGCAAAAAACAAGAAATCTTTTACTTATGGTAACTTCCTCTTTGAAAATAGCTCCCTTATTTTCATCAGCGTCTCTTACGCCACAGCATATTACAAAGTCTCCGTTATTATGATTTTTCTTTGAAAAGAGAATTCCGTTATCGCTCTTTTCGCTATACTTTATAAAATAACTGTCGCCTCTGACATTTATAACTTTCGCCCAATAGATATTGCCTACTACGCTCATTTTGCTTATAGCCAAAGCATCCTCGATTTTTCCTTCCTGTTCTTTAATCGCAAGCGTATAAAAAGAATTATCTTCAATAAGCACCCTGCCCATTTACAGCCCCTTAAGATATTGGCTTACGGTTATAAAACCATTGTCTTTTTCTATCAATTGAGATTGTCTTGTAATATCCATTAAGCTGATTTGCAAATCAAAATTTTTGTTAAGAGATTGGCAAAACTTATCAACTCTTAAATTCCGATTTCCA
This sequence comes from uncultured Christensenella sp., assembly GCA_964626765.1. Classification (GTDB taxonomy): domain Bacteria; phylum Bacillota; class Clostridia; order Christensenellales; family DTU072; genus DTU072. The sequence continues at coordinate 2,672 of CAZVHD010000111.1, read as the reverse complement.
AAACACATTCTGGCATATATTCCTTTTTCGTCAGCATTTACAGAATATATAAGGTCCTGCGCCTCTTTTTTTATAAGCTCGCCCTTTTTTTCAATTTCAATGATAAACTCTTGAGACACAATTTTCTTCAATTGGTCCTTAATTTTTATTGCCTTTGAACATTCAATAAAATAGTCCGACGCAGTAATTTTACCTGCAAGCTTGGGTTTTTGTTTTGTGATAATACACTCTAAGGCCTCAAAACCCTCGGGGCTGAATTGATTATAAAGAGCAATAAATCCTTTTTCATCTTCATAGTCTGTATCAATACTTGCCCACTCTGAAAGGCTCTTAACTCCAGTTACTAATGGTTGTGAAAGGTTAACAAGCATATGAGGATTAAAGCCCTGTGAATAATTTACATCAATACCCATTCTACGCAATGTCCTGTTTGTGCTCCTTAAAACATCTAAATGGGATATGAAAACAGCGCTTTTAGATTTTGAAAACCTATAATTAAGCATTTGGTTCTCCTTTGTGGCGGCGGCAGTCCATAACTTCATTGGCGCCACAGCCACGACAGACATATTTACAGCTTGGCGAGGTTTTTTCCTCAAGAGCTCTTTTATATTCATTTTCCAGATATTCTCTTTTTACGCCAAAATCAATAAAATCCCAAGGCAGAGGGCTTTCAATTTCTTTTTCTGAGAGATAGTCCTCAGTTTTGACGCCTAACTTTTCTATTGCTCTTTGCCACCTGTCATACTTAAAGAGTTCACTCCATCCATCAAAATAACAGCCTTCTCTATACGCCTTTTCTATAAGATAACTAAGCCTTCTGTCACCTCTTGCGAATATACCTTCAAGCATAGAGGTTTCAGCGCAATGCCAGTTATAATTAACATTTTTGAACTTTCTGAGCTCATTTCTCAACAGGGTTTGTCTTTTTATCATTTCATCAATAGTTATTTGCCTGCACCATTGAAAAGGAGTCAATGGCTTGGGAATAAACATTGCTGTGGATACAGTGATTTTTACACCTCTTTTTTGGTTTACTCTGTAATAAATTTCTTTTATTTTGGCAACTATGTCGGCAATTTTTAGAATATCTTCTTTGGTTTCCGTTGGAAGCCCCAGCATAAAGTATAATTTAATACTTTTGTATCCTGCCTCAAAGGCTTTTGTCATAGTTTTTTCGATATCATCTTCGGTAATATTTTTGTTGGTAACATTTCTCAGCCTTTGAGAACCCGCCTCGGGAGCAAAAGTCAAAGACGACTTTCTGGCGCTCTTAAGCATTTCTTTTGAAAAACTATCCAACCTCAAGCTAGGCAATTGCAGATTGACATTTTTGCTGTTTGCAAGTTCCTTAATCTGGGTTATTACCGGTATAATTTCCTCATAATCTCCTGTTGACAAAGAGCTCAGACCTATCTCATCATAGCCGGTACTTTTCAAGAGGTGTTTTGCATAGCCTACCACCTTTTCTCTTTCCCGATATCTTACAGGACGATAAAAAAAGCATGCCTGACAAAACCTGCATCCCGCATAACAGCCTCTAAAAAGCTCTATAATTGCTCGATTGTGAACTATTTCAATATTAGGGATAAGAGGATTTAAGGGATAGTGGGATGTTTCTAAATTTACTGCGGCTTTCTTAACAGATTTTTGATTGATTCCATTTTTCATATCGGCAAATGAAGGGACATAAAGACCTTCTATCTCACTTGCTTTTTTCAATATCTTTTCTTTGTCCTTTCCATTCTTTATAATCAATTCGCAAAGCTTGTTGTCAATTTCTTCTGCTTCGCCTATAAAAACTATGTCAAAAAAGTCCGCAAAAGGCTCTGGATTTGCGCTGCAAGGACCGCCCGCAACAACAATTGGATAATTTTCATCCCTATCCTTTGCCCTAAAGGGAATCCCCGCCAAATCCAACATATACAAAATATTTGTATAAGACATTTCATATTGCAAAGAGAACCCTATAATATCAAAATCCCTCAGTTTCTTTTTGGTCTCTATGCTCATAAGAGGTATCTTGTTCTCTTTCAAAAGAGCTCCCATATCTATCCAGGGAGCAAAACACCTCTCGGCAACTATATCTTTATTTTTGTTGAGCGTGTCGTATAGTATAGCGATGCCAAGATTGGACATCGCCACTTCATAAATATCGGGAAAACAAATACAAAAACTCAATTTATGTGGTTTTCGCATATTGGGGGTATTGTATTCTCCGCCTGTATATCTTGCAGGTTTCTCAACCTTGAGAAGTAATTCTTCAAATTGCAATTTTCTTTTTCCTTTTTATTCTTTATTCCATAACTAAAGAAGCCGCTCCAAGAATTCCAGCATTATTCAATAATGACGCTCTCACCACTTTTGTTCTCGGATTTAGTTTTTTGCCATAGTGATATTTGTTAACATATTTTTGTATCATATCAATAAAATACTGTCCTTCATTTGATACGCCGCCACCTATTATAACAACTTCGGGGCGAAATATATTTATTAAGTTCACAACTCCCGTTCCTATGTATTTTACATATCTTTTTACCAGCTTTCTGCCTTCGGCATCGTTTTGCTTTGCGGCCTCAAAACAGGTTTTTCCACTGACTTTACCATACTCTTTTGCAATCTTATGCATTATGGTGTCAGGATTTTTTTTCATTGCTCTTTTGGTGTCTCGAATA
>CAZVHD010000110.1:0-5593 GCA_964626765.1 uncultured Christensenella sp. | reverse complement strand
ATTTCTCAAGTTTTTACAAAAAAGAATTATGAAACAGACTGGATAGACATTATTGATGAATGCATAAACGCTCTTGATACAATAGTCAGAAATCCTAGAAAGTTTATTGTAATAGAAGAGGACATAGTTGATGTTTCTCTTGCCAAAAGCATTTCTGTTGAATCGGTCAAACATCTTGCCCAGCATACCAATTTAATAAACACCGTTAAAAAGGATGGTACGGTTATTCCCTCGAAAATTCTCAATACCAGCAAAGAAGAAAGTTTTGAAATTTATGAAAATCGGTTTATATATACCTTACTTTTGAAAGTCAAGGAGTTTATTGAAAAAAGATTTGAAGAGATGAAAAAAGCTCTTTTACAAAGCAGCGAAATTGGAATAGATTTGAAAAGTGATTTTCATTTGTATGGGCACAAGGTTACTTACGATATGAAATCGGAAGCTCATATTCCATTCGATGAGATAGTAAAACCCAAGTCTGGCAAAGGTCATGTGTCAAATATTGAGAAACTCAACAGAATAAGAAGTATTGTCGATGACTTTTTGAATAGCTCTTTTGCAAAAGAAATGCGTGGTAGCGCCCTAGTAAGACCTCCTATAACCAGAACAAACATAATACTTAAAGACCAAAATTTCAAAAAAGCCCTTGTATTATGGCAATATATTGTATCTACGGAAAGAGCTGAATTTAAGGTGGAAACAACAAAAGAGACTTCGGAACTGCCACCTGAGGTAAATGATAAATACCGCAGTCTAATTATGTGGAACACGCTTATTATGCAAAGTATAGCTTCATCAAGAGAAGCGGGCGAGACCTTTGAAGAAGCCAAGGAAAAGGAAAAAGAAATAGCCGACGAATATGTCACAAAAGACATAGAAGACTTTGCTCCCGAGGACTTTCCACATCTAAAAATGGAACTTAACGAAATCCAAAGGATATATCATAATGTTCCCATAGAAAATCCGGTGACGGTTACGGAAAGAAGAAAAATCAATTCGGCAATTGACAGGGTAATAAGACAATATAAAATCAATAAAGCCAAAGAAGACAGTAAGATGCAAAGAAAGCTTATCGCTCAGCAGATAAGGGAGGAAGAAAAGGCAAGACAACTTGCATTAAAAGAAAAGGTTGAAGAAGAAAGACGCCTCAAAAAACAAAAAGAGCTTGAGGAAAAAGAAAAAAGAAAGAGAGTAAGAGAGCAACTAGCCGCCGAGAAAAAGGCGGAGAGAGAAAGGATTGCTTTTGAAAAAGAACAGGCTTTGAAGAGAAAGAAAGAGGAAGAACAAAGAAAAATACAGGCAGAAAAAGAAATAGAAGAACAAAGAAAAAAAATTGAAGACGAAAAGCAAAAAGAACTTGAAAAAAAGCTTGTTGAAGAAAGAATAGCCGCCGAAAAAAGACTCAAGGAAGAATCTCTGAAAGCCCAAGAGCAGATAAAAAAGAAAAGGGAAGAATATTGGCAATTAAAAAAGGATTTTGCAATAAGGCTCTTGAGCGAAGATTTAGATGTTAAACTATCTAAACAACAAAAAGAAGCTCTTAAAAAGATAAAAGAGCAAGAAGCAATGAAATTGCAAACTTTGAGAAAAATGCAGGCCATACTTGAAAATGTAATAATTTTTGAATATAACAGCGATTTGCAAAGACTCATTGAAGAGGCAAAAACTTTCCGTTCAGAAGAAGACATAGTTTCAATTGCCAAGGATGTAGCGGATAGTAAGCCTTCATTTATGCAATTAGAAGCTGAAAAAAGACTTGAGATATTAAAAACAAAGCTGGAAATATTAAAGAAAAAGAAACAAGAAAAAAAGGCAAAGGGCAAAGAAAAAGACAAAAAATAATGAAAAACAATAAACAAAATAATATATATAAAAAGATATCAACAATAATTATTGCAATTGTTATGGTTTTTGCAATAATGGCCTTTCTATCGCTTATTATTCAAGTAGCGGGAGGAAAGAAACCTAGCGTATTCGGTTATAGACTTTATTACATATTAACCGATAGCATGACCCCCGAGCTTAAAGTTAATGATGTCATACTATCCGAAACCATAAACTCTGAAAAAGAAGCAAGAGAACGCATAAAAGAAGGAGATGTGGTAACCTTTATCGCAGAATATGGAGTCCAAAGAGGGCTTGTAATAACACATAAAGTTGTTGAAGGGCCGCATTATAGCGAGGAAAGGCAAAGAGAGGTCATTGTAACAATGGGCACAAAACAAGGCGCTGTTGAAGATGAGCCTGTGCCTTTAGAGAATATACAGGCCGTAATGGTCACAAGGGTCCCCGTCTTAGGGGGGATATATAGGTTTATTATGTCAGGAACAGGATTGTTAATAGTGATTATTATTCCAATGGTCTTTATGCTAGGAGTGCTTGTATTTAGATTAATAGACAATATCAAAAAGACCGAGGACAAAAAAGAATTGACAAGAGAAGAAAAAATAGCTAAAGAGGCGGTTGAAGATTTCAAGAAAAAACAGCTTGAACACGACATTGCCAAAAAGGCAGTAGAAGAATATAAGAAAAAGAATAATATAAAAGATTAATTCTTAAAATATAAAAGAATATAAGAATACTTTTTATATATTTAGGTTTATCTATTAATAAGCTTACGGACATAGTTCGCAACAAGCTAAGTAGAAAAATAAGAGGATAAGATATCTGAAATATAAGTAAATAATATCAATAAAGGGGAGCGATTTTGCTCCCCTTGTTGATTGGTATTTAGCAGCAAGGTTTGTAGTCAGGCTTGCAGCAACAGCAAAGAATAAGTATCCATGGAAGAATGCCACAGAGATTACCCATACCATCCTTTCCACAGCAGCAAAGAATAAGTAACAGCCATATGATACTTTCGCAGCCGCCAAAACCGCAACTACCGCTATCTTGACCGAATCCATTGAAAAAGTTTCCAAATCCGCCCATGTTAATGATTACCTCCTATTAAAATTGTAAAATCATTTACAATACACACTATGAGGATTTTTTTTTTATTGTTACATCCCATAATTTGAAAAAGAAAAAAATTCAGATAAAAGCCTCTAAAATATTGACAACATAAAGGTTATGTGATAAAATCGTTTTAGATTATTAAGATATTTGCCTCATGCCATAAACCCATGTCAATTGATGCAAAGGTCCTAAGGTTTAATTTTATAAAGGAGGTATCATTTGATATGGCAGACAAGAAACTTGAATGCAGAGACTGTGGTGAAGAGTTCGTGTTTACAGAAGGTGAACAGGATTTCTACAAAGAAAAAGGTTTTACCAACGAGCCCACAAGATGTCCTGATTGCAGAAAGGCGCGCAAAGCTCAGAGAAACAAATTCTCTAGCAAACCATCTTACAGATAACTAAAAATGAAAACCGCTTTCAAACCGAAAGCGGTTTTTTTTAAGACTATTATATAATATTATAACTTATTTACTAAATTAATTATAATTATAATATTGACTTTAAGGTTATGATATCATACAATTTATAGATGAATATAAATTAAGTCGGATGTGTGTATGCTTTCAAAACTCAGTGTAAAAAAACCATTTACTGTTATTGTTGGAATAGTTATAGTTATTATCCTTGGTGTGGTATCTTATATCAACATGGGCGTAGATCTGTTGCCTTCAATGAACCTGCCCTATATAGCGGTTGTAACCATATCTCCAGGGTCAGCCCCGGAAGAGATAGAAAATCAGATTACTCAACCGGTCGAGGATAGCATAAGTACCGTAGCTAACATAAGCGAAATGACATCAACATCATACGAGCATTTTTCCCTTGTTCTTTTGGAGTTCAATTATGACGCTGATGTGGACAGAGCCTATACCGATGTTAACGCAGCGCTTGACCTTGTGGAACTACCTGATGACGACGAACTCATTCAAGACCCCATTGTTTTGCGAATAAATCCCACTATGCTTCCGATTATGAGCATAAGTATGTCTCAGGAAGGTCATTCCATAAAAGAATCCAATACCTATTTGAATAATATTATTGAACAGATTAATTCTCTTGAAGGCGTAGCCACTGTCAATTCAAGCGGTTTGATTACTAACATGGCCTACATAAATGTCAACGACGAGAAAATAGCGTCTTCTCTTTTTGATTTTGTAGAAGGCTTATTGGGCTTTGACTTACAAATACCAGTCATAATAAAAGAACAAATCAGAGCCAACCTTGCCGATAATGTTGACTTAGACGAAGTCACAACAGAAGACATAATTGCAGAAATAGCCGATACCTTAAGAGCAGCCGAGCAATGGGATGATTCTATAGAAGATACAGTATTAAAGACTGTTATTGACATGCTTATCGTAAATTTGGAAGACCCTAATTCTTTTATCTATAAGGAAATGGAAGATAGTGTAGATGAGATTGTAGCAAATAAGTTCATTCTCAATGACGATACCCAAAGCAAAAAAGTATTTTATGATTTCGTAGACCAAATTACGGAAAACATCATTATCCAAGCTGTGAACGAAGAAATTGGCGATCTTACAAGTATGATTTCACCCGATATATTAGGACAGCTTTTATACGCGCAGGACTTTGAGATGCCATCCGGAAGTATTCAAGACGGGGCTGTATCTTACATAGTCAAGATTGGAACTACTGTTGACACAAGAGAGCAACTTATCGATTTGCCTGTTATCAGTTTTGATTTATCTGCTGAAATAGCCTCAAGAATGGAACAGTTACAAACAATACTTACTATTTTATCTGTTACATCAGAAGGTGAAATCACATTCACTCATAGTCAGCTTGAAGAGATAACACAGGCTATATATGAAGCGTACAGTGGAACCCAAGAGATTACATCGCCTTTGGCTGAGGCTTTTTTGGAGCTTATGGAAGAAGTTGACCCTGATGTCTCCCAGTCTTTAGAGGAACTGTTTGCGGAAAGGTCACAAGAGGACATTGAGAATTATATAAGGTCATTCTTATCTATTATGAGCCTTTTTAGTCCTGAAGGAGTTACGATGCCGCAAGGTGTCATAGGCCCGAATGATGAGTACACCATAAATTTTGTAGCTATTCAGGAAAGCATCCTGGCTTTAGAAGAAAGAGCGGTTATTCCACTCACTCTAGGTTCTCTTGCGGATATAACTTTCTTAGACGACTCAATTGACCAAATAACTACACTGCACACTAGAATTGACGGAGAACTGAGAGGTTCGGACGCCGTCAACATATCAATAGACAAAGAGCCCGATAAATCAACCGCCGAGGTTACAAGAAGAGTTGAAGAATATTTGGAAGAGTATCAATCAGAGGACAGTTCATTTCAATACACAATCTTAATGAATGATGGTGACTCTATTGACTTTATGCTCAACAATGTTATAAAGAATCTTATCTATGGCGGAGCTCTTGCGATATTAATACTGTTATTATTCTTAAGAAACATTAAAGCTACATTTGTTGTTGGCTCTTCAATAGTTATTAGCGTTGTGGCAACTTTTGTAATGATGTATTTTGCGGGAATAACATTGAATATAGTGTCTATGGGTGGCCTTGCTCTAGGAGTGGGAATGCTTGTGGATAACTCTATTGTTATCATAGAAAACATTTTTAGAATGAGAGCGCA
>CAZVHD010000109.1:0-5617 GCA_964626765.1 uncultured Christensenella sp. | reverse complement strand
TTTAAATGAACCCATTTTAAAAACAATGAACGAACTTAAATTTGACGCTATGGCGTCTCACGATATTACATATGTGGGAATAATACAAACCGCAAAAGCAAGCGGTCTTAAGAAATTTCCAATACCTTATGTATTAACAAATTGTCACAACAGTCTTTGCGCCGTTGGAGGCACAATCAATGAAGACGACCACAATTTTGGCTATTCTGCGGCTAAAAAGTACGGTGGGATTTATGTCCCCGCTCATCAAGGCGTTATTCATAGCTATATGCGGGAAAGAATGGCGGCATGTGGAAAAATGATTTTGGGAAGTGACTCTCATACAAGGTATGGAGCATTGGGAACTATGGCGATAGGCGAAGGCGGCGGAGAACTTGTCAAACAACTTTTAGAAAAGACCTATGACATAACTTATCCCGAGGTCGTTGGCGTTGAAATTAAAGGTAGACCTAAAAAGGGCGTGGGTCCTCAGGATGTTGCTTTGGCTATAATAAAAGCGGTTTTTGAAAAAGGTTATGTAAAAAACAAAGTTATGGAATTTTTCGGAAGCGGCATAAAAAATCTTCCCATAGAATATAGAAACGGAATTGATGTTATGACAACGGAGACTACATGCTTAAGCTCAATTTGGCAAACAGACGAGAAAGTTCAAAAGTACTTTATAAATCATAAAAGAGAAAACGATTATAAGCCCTTGAGGGCAAAAGATTTGGTCTATTATGACGGTTATATAAAAGTTAATCTTTCAAAAATAGAGCCTATGATAGCTTTGCCTTTTCACCCAAGCAATGTGTACAGCATAAAAGAATTGTTAGAAAATCCTTATGAGATTTTGTCCAAATGCGAAAAGGAGGGCAATAAACTTCTGAAAGGAAAGGGCGAATTCAATTTAACAAATAAAATAGTTAATGGGAAAATAAAGGTTGACCAAGCAATTATCGCAGGTTGCGCCGGTGGGCTTTATGACAACATCATGGAAGCTGTAAACATCATAAAAGGCAAAAATATCGGCGACAAACTATCTATGAGCGTATATCCGGGCTCACAACCTATTTATATTGATTTAGCAAAAAAGGGCGCTGTGGCCGAGCTTTTGAAAGCGGGAATAAATGTTAAAACGGCGTTTTGCGGACCATGTTTCGGAGCTGGGGATGTTCCCTGCCATAATGGGTTTTCCATAAGACACACTACAAGGAATTTTGAATCCAGAGAGGGCTCAAAACCCGGTGAAGGTCAAATTGCATCCGTTGCTCTTATGGATGCTCGAAGCATCGCGGCAACAGCTGCAAACGGAGGGTACTTAACTGCGGCAACCGATATTGAATATAGCAACAGAATAAAACCTTTTGTATACGATGAGAGCATTTATAAATCAAGGATTTATAACGGTTATGGCAAACCCGACAATAGTATTTCACTTCACTATGGACCTAACATAGCTGATTGGCCAAAGATGCAGGGATTAAAAAGACATTTGCTCATGAAAGTTGCGGCGGTTATTGACGATTCTGTCACCACAACAGACGAGCTTATACCCTCGGGGGAGACTTCTTCATATCGCTCCAATCCCTTAAGGCTTGCAGAATTCACATTGAGCAGAAAAAGACCTGACTATGTTAAAAAAGCAAAAGAAATTTATAATCTTGAATTGAAGATGCGAAATAAGGAATATGACAAAGAGTATCTTGAAGTTATAAAAGCCGCTGGCATAGACAAAAATGATGTCGGCTCGGGCAGTGTAATTTATGCCAACAAACCAGGAGACGGAAGCGCAAGAGAACAAGCGGCGTCGTGCCAAAGAGTTCTTGGCGGAGTAGCGAACATAGCAAAAGAATACGCAACAAAAAGATACCGTTCCAACCTCATAAATTGGGGCATGATTCCTTTTACATATGACAACAAAAAGCCTCTTGAGGTTGACGATATAATAATAATAAAAGATATATTTAGAATTTTTGATGATTACAAAATCAAAGCCAATGTATTTAGAAATGGTAAAAACTTTACTATCACACTTAGGATGGACGAAATGGGCCAAGAAGAGAAAGAGATAATACAAAAGGGCTGTTTAATTAACTATTACAGAAGCCAAAAAGGAGAATAAGATGATATACGACAAGCAGCTTGAAACAATGAGTAGAGAAAACATGCAAGAATTGCAGCTGAAAAGACTCAAAGAGGTTGTGCAATATGCTTATGATGCAATACCTTTTTACAAAAAGAAATATGACGAGGCGGGCTTTTCACCGGACTCTATAAAAACATTAGACGATATCAGAAAAATTCCATTTGTAGTTAAAGCTGACTTGAGAGAGAATTATCCCTATGGATTAAGCGCGGTGCACACTGATAAGCTTATCAGAATTCACGCGTCAAGTGGCACAAGCGGTAAACCGACAGTTGTGGTCTATACCAAAAAAGACCTTGATATGTGGTCGGACTGTTGCGCAAGGCTGATTGTAGCGGGTGGCGGTAGCAGCAAGGATATTGTACAGGTGTCCTTTGGATACGGACTCTTTACGGGAGCTTTGGGAATGCACCAAGGCTATGAAAAGTTGGGTGCAACCATTATTCCCGCAAGTTCAGGCAATACAGAAAGGCAGATTATGTTATTGAAAGACCTCAAAGCCACAGCTTTGGTCTCTACTCCTTCATATGCCCTTTATATAGGTGAAATGATAGAAAAGTTAGGATACAATAAGCAAGACTTTAACCTTAAACTTGGCTTTTTCGGTTCCGAGGCGTCTAGCGTAGAAATGCACAAGGAAATCCAAAAAAGACTGGGGGTTTTTCCTACTGACAATTATGGTCTTTCGGAAATCATCGGACCGGGAGTCAGCGGTGAATGTATGGAAAAAGACGGTATGCATATCAATGAAGACCACTTTTATCCCGAGGTCCTAGACAGCCAAACCCTGGAACCTGTAAAAGAAGGCGAATACGGCGAGTTGGTATTGACCACTTTGACAAAAGAAGGTATGCCCGTTATAAGATATTGCACTAAGGATATTACATCCCTTAATTATCAGCCCTGTAAATGTGGAAGAACCACGGTCAGAATGGCAAGACTAAGAGGAAGAACTGACGATATGTTAATAATTAAGGGCGTGAATGTATTCCCCTCCCAAATTGAAAGCGTACTTATGGATATGCCGGAAATAGGCGGACAATATGAAATTATAGTGACAAGAGACGAGCATTATATGGACACCTTGGAAGTTAAAGTAGAGGTGGCGGACGGGTCATTATTAACAGATTTCAAAAATCTTGAAATATTAAGAGATAAAGTTAAGTATAATTTGAGAACTATTTTGCAAATAGATGCCAAAGTTAAGCTTGTGGAACCCCTAAGCTTAAAAAGATATGAGGGCAAAAGCAAAAGAGTTATAGACTTAAGAAAAATTTAGGCGAGGTAAGAAAATGAAAAAAATGATGTTATCAAATCATGCGGTAGCGCAAGGAGCATATGAAGCGGGAGTCAGAGTTGTGTCCTCATATCCCGGGACTCCCAGTACAGAAATAACCGAGCGGTGCGCATTGTTTCCCGATATGCATACTGAATGGGCTCCCAACGAAAAGGTAGCTTTGGAAGTGGCGACAGGAGCGGCAATAGCCGGAGCAAGAGCGATGTCATGTATGAAGCATGTCGGAGTCAATGTAGCCGCAGACCCTCTTTTTACCGCATCATACACAGGTATAAATGGCGGTCTTGTGATAGCGGTGGCAGACGACCCCGGTATGCATAGCTCACAAAACGAACAGGATTCAAGATTCTACGCTATGAGCGCGCATATTCCTATGCTTGAGCCTTCAGACAGTCAGCAGGCAAAGGAATTCACTATGCTGGCATTTGAACTGAGCGAGAAATATGACACGCCGGTTATGGTCAGGCTCACTACAAGAATAGCCCATAGTCAGGGATATGTTGAAGTAGGAGAAAGAAAGAATATTGCTTTGAAAGAATATAAAAAAGACCCCGCAAAATATGTTATGACTCCGGCAGGGGCAAGGCCAAGACATATAGAAGTGGAAAAAAGAGAAGACAAACTTATAAAAGATTGCAATAGTTTTGAAATTAACAAGATTGAGTACAATAACAAAAAGATAGGAATCATATGCGCTGGCAGTATATATGAGTATGTAAAAGAGGCTACTGATTTTTCAGTTATGAAACTTGGAATGGTGCATCCTCTACCTATGGAAAAAATCAAAGAATTTGCAGAAAATGTAGATGAGGTTATAGTAATTGAGGAACTCGAACCATTTATAGAAATGCAACTTAAAGCTGAGGGAATAAAATGCCGAGGCAAAGAGTTGTTTGGAAAACAAGGCGAACTTAGCGTAGCCCTCATAAAGGCCAAGCTAGGTCTTGGCTCATTGAAAGACGCTGACAAAAATCTTCCTCTCAGACCTCCCGTTATGTGCGCGGGATGTCCGCATAGAAGCGTTTTTTATATACTATCAAAACTCAAGCTTACAGTAACAGGTGATATAGGCTGTTATACGCTAGGCGCAGCTCCACCTTTAGGCGCTTTGGACACATGTATATGTATGGGCGCAAGTGTGAGTATGGCTCACGGATTTAATATGGCTTATAATAAAGATGAAAATAAAAAAGTCGTGGGTGTCATAGGCGATTCAACATTTATTCATAGCGGAATTACCGGCATTGTGAACAGTGTCTATAACAAAGGCACCTCAACGGTTATGATACTTGATAATTCCACTACGGGAATGACAGGGCATCAGGATAATCCCTCAACAGGAAAAACCGCATCGGGCGAGGACACATACAAACTTGACCTTGAGGCGCTCGTGAGGGCATGCGGAGTCAAGAGTGTTAAGATTGTTGACGCATACGACCTTGAAGCAATAGAAAAGGCGGTAAAAGAGGAAACGGAAAGAAAAGAAGTCAGCGTAATTATCGTAAGAAGACCTTGCATATTGCTTCCCATAAAAGCAAAGCAAACATCCTATGAAATTAATGACAGCTGTAAAAAATGCAAGATGTGTCTAAAGATAGGTTGCCCTGCAATAGAGTATATTGACGGGGATATTAGAATAAATGCTGAACTTTGTACAACTTGTGGATTATGTGTGTCTTTATGCAAGTTTGGAGCTATCACAAAGGAGGAGAAATAGATGAACATAAATATATTGATAGTTGGCGTAGGCGGACAAGGCACCCTTCTTGCAAGCAAAATACTCGGAAGCTTTGCTCATATGGAAAAAAAGGAATGTAAGCTTAGCGAAGTGCATGGAATGAGCCAGAGAGGGGGGAGCGTTGTCACACATGTTAGAATTGGAGACAAGGTTTTTTCACCATTAGTGAGCGAGGGCGAAGCCGATATAGTATTGGCTTTTGAAAAACTAGAAGGATTGAGGTGGCGGCACTACCTTAAAAAAGACGGTCATCTGATAATAAACGACCAGGAGATTATGCCCATGCCTGTGATTATTGGAATGATGGACTATCCAAAGAATGTTTATAAGATTTTTGAAGACGAAGGCATAAATTATATTAAAGTCAACGCCCTTGAAAAGGCAAAACAGAAGGGCGTTCAGTTCCTCCTGCCGGTGGATACCCTCGTCTGCAACGCGCTCGACTTCGGCGCCA
>CAZVHD010000108.1:0-5650 GCA_964626765.1 uncultured Christensenella sp. | reverse complement strand
AGGAGTTGTGTCTTAATCCGCCTATTTCAACATCCCCGTTCAAAACACCGGCTGAAAGCAAAAAAGCTGCGTTACTAAAGTCGCCTTCAACTTCGTAAACCCTTTTGAAATATCTTTGTTTTCCTTTTATAAAATATCCATAATCGCTTTTTTGGGCGATAACTCCAAAATCCCGCATACACTGAAGAGTCATATCCACATATGGCGAAGATTGCAGGGGAGAGGTTAAAATAATCTTACTGCTTTTATCAAGCAAAGGCAACGCCAACAACAACCCCGAGATATATTGCGAGGACACATCTCCTGGCAAATAGTATTCTCCGGGCTCAATTTTTCCGCTTGCCTTCAGTGGCAATAATTGATGTTTATCGTATACCGCTCCCTTTTTTTCAAGCTCATTTGTCAACAAATCATAAGGTCTTTGTCCCAGCCTTCCCCTTCCGTAAATATTAGCCGCCTGTCCTTTTGCAGCAAGTATGCTCAATAAAAACCTAAATGTAGTTCCGCTTTCAAAACAGTCTATGTCAACCCTTTTTTTCAAATCCTGATTGTTTTCTCTTATTATTAAGGAATGGTCTTCATAAATAATTTGCTTTCCCAAAGCTTTTGCCACATTCAAAGTTGCCTTTATATCGTCTGATAATTCAATATTTTTTATTCTGGTTTGGTTACGGCTCAATATAGCGCAGAACAAAGCCCTATGAGCCATAGATTTTGAACTGGGGGCTTTTATTTTTCCTTTTAAGGAGGAGGGTTTAACCATTATATTAACTTTTTGGCTTATTAGTTTTTCCGCCTCGACTTCAACTAAATTAAACTTGCCTATATTCTCAACAATAACAAGAGTTATGTTTTTTCCCTTTCTCTTTTTGTCATTTAGAGCATAACTCCAAAGCTTATCTATATCCAATTGGTATTCAAATGGCATATTGTATTTTTGCAAAGCTCTTTCTATTTTGAGGGCTACTCCGTTTTTCGCAAGGCTTCGTTTTTCCGCCCATTTTGTTATAAGCGCCATGCCAATCCCCACAGCTTTTCCATGAGAAATCTGGTAGTTGGAATGCTTTTCAATTCCATGCCCAAGTGTATGCCCAAAATTCAAAATTTGCCTAAGCCCCTTATCGAGGGTATCTTTTTCCACCACATATTTTTTGATTTTTAGACATCTCAAGATGAGCTTGTCTATATCATTTTTCAAATCACCTTTCATTAAATGATTGAAAAGAAGACTGTCTTTTATAGCGCCGTACTTAATCATCTCGCCTATTCCGTTTTGCCATTCATTCTCATCAAGCGTCTTTAATACCTCTATATCAACAAGAACCCTTGCAGGTTGATAAAAACTTCCAACCAAATTCTTTCCCGAATCAAGGTTTACTCCTGTTTTACCGCCTATGGACGAGTCAATCATAGCAAGAAGGGTGGTTGGTATTTGAATAATGGGTATTCCCCTCAAAAAAGTAGCGGCAACAAACCCCGCGGTATCTCCCACCACGCCGCCGCCAAGAGCTATTATTAAGTCGCTTCTTGAAAAATTCTTTTCACAAAGAAATGTATAGATATCTGCCACAGTTTGAAGGCATTTGCTTTGTTCGCCCTCTTTTATGGTGTAACAATAAACTTCTTTATCTTGTTTTTCCAAACTGTTTTTGACTAAACTCAGATACAAGCCGCCGACCTTTTCATCTGTTACAATCGCTACTTTTTCAAAGTCTAAATCATTAAGGGCGTCGGCCACAAATCCGCCGCTTACCAAACCTTTTTCCAATATAATGTTATAAGACGGATTGGTCTTAATCTTTAATTCCATTTTTTTCTCCCTGATTCAATAATACACCACAGCGCAACAAATGCACAAGTTATTTAAGAGTTTTCATAAAGTTTTTGAGTTTATTCACCTTTGTCATAACCTTGGAAAAAGACTCTTCATTAAGGGATTGAGCTCCGTCACAAAGGGCGCATTTGGGATTGTTGTGGGTTTCAATAATAAGACCGTCAGCGCCGGCCGCTATTGATGCAAGAGCAAGGGATTCCACAAGTTCTGCTCTTCCCGAAGCATGCGACGGGTCAACAATAACAGGAAGATGCGTAAGTTTTTTTAGCACAGGAATCGCTGATATATCAAGAGTACTTCTTGTATAAGTTTCAAAAGTTCGTATTCCTCTTTCACAAAGTATTATATCATTGTTGCCCCCCGCCATGATGTATTCTGCGCTAAGCAAAAGCTCTACCACAGTGCTTGCTATTCCTCTTTTTAGTAAAATAGGTTTTCTTATCCTCCCAAGTTCTCTTAGCATCGCAAAATTTTGCATATTTCTTGCGCCGATTTGTATAATGTCCACATTCTCAAACAAATCCAAATCATCCAGACTCATAAGCTCGCTTACGATGGGCATCCCCGTTCTTTTCTTTGCTTCAATCATAAGCTCAAGTCCTTCGCCCTTCAGCCCTTGGAAGGCGTAAGGGCTTGTTCTTGGCTTAAACGCTCCTCCCCTTAATATAGCTCCGCCATGCTTTTTGACATAATCGGCAATATTCAAAACCTGCTCTTTTGTCTCAATTGAACAAGGCCCGGCCATAACCTCAAAATGTCCGCCACCAATTTTGACCCCGCATATATCAACCACGGTATCATCCTCGTGCATAACTCTGTTGGCCTTCTTGTAGGGCTCCTGAATTCTCTTGACATCTTCCACAGCGGGAAAAGACGATATTGCGCCTATATCTAAAGCCGCTGTATCGCCGACCACGCCCAAAATAGTCTTTTGAACACCCTCGTTGACCTGAACGGTGAAATCTCTGGATTCTATCCATCTGATTAATTCGTCAACCTGTTGATTTTCTCTGTTTCCTTTTACTACAATTACCATAACTCGTCTCCCATTTAATGAATTTTTTCTTAGTTTATAATAAAAAACAGGCACTTTGTTTTCAAAGTGCCTGTTAATATATCAGTCTTAAATATACTATTTTTGGGTTTTAGGCACTATCAATTCGGGCATCGTAATAATACCCGTAGCTAAAACCGAAATAATAGTTATTTTGCAATAAATTTTTGTGTGTCATATTATACAGTATATCCATAATTCGAAATTTGTCAACAGTTTTTTTGGAAATTAAGCTAGGTTTTTCATGTACCCCCTTATTCAAGGTCAATATACCCCAAGATTTCCTCCACCTTCTCTTTAAGCTTCTTTTTGCCATCCACAACGATATCCGAAACCTCTGAGTAAACCAAAGACCTCTTTTCATAAAGCTCTTTTATCCTATCCGCATGTTTTTTTTCGGCCACCGGTCTGTTCCCCTCTTCTTTAATCCGTTTTAGACAGATATCAAAAGGAGTGTCAATATAGACAACTATGCCTGAGCTTTTCATAATCTCTTTATTTTTTTCATCCATTACAGCTCCGCCGCCCGCGCTTATGACCATATCGGATTTTTTTGAATATTCCTCTATTAATTGCCTTTCTAGTTTTCTAAAGAACTCTTGTCCCTTTTGCGAAAAGATTTCTGAGATTGTCATATTCTCTTTTTTTTCTATTTCTTTATCTATATCAACAAAATCCAATCCCATTTTTAGGCTGAGAGCCTTTGCCGCCGTGGTTTTTCCGCTTGCCATAAATCCAACAAAATAAATGTTGCAATTTTGAAATTTTCTTTTCATAAATATGTTTGCCTTTTTTTCTATTTCTTCCAGTATATACTCCCCAAAAGCCCTTTTTGTCCATATCTCTTGCGCTTTTGCCGCTTGTTTAACAAGCATATACATACCGCCTATACAAGGTTTGTTGCATGCTTTGGCAATTTTTATAAGCTCGGTTTCATAAGGATTGTATATCAAGTCAATCACGGCTTTAGAATTTTGTATAACGCTTTTTTCAACGGGGCTTTTTTTTTTATCGGGATCCATCCCCACCGGCGCACAGTCTACTACAAGGTCATAGTTTCCCTTTATATTTTTTATATCAATAATAGGTACGCTTAAATCATTTAGCTTTTTTGAAAGTTCTTCTTTGATTTTTTCGGCTTTAGAAAATGAGTTTTTTCTTGACGCAATTGTTACCTTTCCGCCCCTTGCTGCAGCTTCATATACTACCATTCTGGCAACGCCACCCGCGCCCAAAACAAGAACATTCCCGCTCAAATCAGAGTTTATTTTTACAACACTATCCAAAAATCCGTCCACATCGGTATTGTATCCTTTCATTTCTTTTACCGATACGGTATTCACAGACTGAAAACACTCGGCTTTGACATCTAGTTTATTTAGATAAGCGATTATCTTATTTTTATAGGGAATAGTCACATTAAACCCATCAAATTCTTGAAGTCTTAATAAGCTCTTTTTATCAAGCTGTTTACATTCTATCATCTCATAGCTTGCCTTTTCTCCTGAAAGCAGAAAAAGCTCCTTATGTATAAAGCCCGACATTGAATGACCTAAGGGATAACCCAACAAACCAAATTTCATAATTCTCCTTTTTATTATGTTATTATATATTCTTTTAAGCTGTCTATATCTATTATTTCTATATGATTCAGATAATAGTCTATGATACCTCTGTCTTTCAAAACAGCCATTTCCCTTGACAATGTAGGGCGAGAAACACATAAAAAATCAGCAAGTTCCGAGCGGTTAAGCTTTAGTTCAAAGCTTTCGCTATCATAGCTCAAATACCGATCGTATAAATAGGAACTTAGCTTTCCAATTACGCTTTTTATGGTAAGATATTCTATTTTTTTATGCAGAAAAAGGCCTCTGTCCGAAAGTATTGTCAAAAAATTCTCAATAAGCCGCCTATGGCTCTCGCAAAGCCTTTGGCACTCCCCCAAAATTCTGCCCTTGGGAATAAAGATAATTTTGCATTCCTGTTGGGCTTGAACGGTAAAATTCCACATAGCCTTTCTTGAAAAGGCCGCCATTTCCCCAAACACCGTTCCAGCTGTCATAAGCTCTATGATATTTCTTACACCCATCGCGTTTTCCTTAATTACTGTTGCCTCTCCGTCAACCACGATACCCACTTTTGTGAAACTATCTCCTCTGAAAACTATATTCTCCCCTTTTTCATAGTGACATATCTTCAGGTTGAGACAGTCCTTCATTCCCTTAAGGGTGTCCAAATCAAAACTATCAAAAAGCGGAGATTTTAGTAACTTATCTAAATATAAATCTAACATTTTCTTCCTTTTTCTTGCAGAATGTATCTACGGATACCGACGCTATGAATTTATTATAGTACAATTTAATTACAATAACAACTCGGAGGCACAGGTAATGAAAAGAAAAATCATAAAAATAGACGAAGAAAAATGCAACGGATGCGGTCTTTGCGTAGACGCCTGCGCCGAGGGAGCGCTTCAATTGATTGAGGGAAAAGCAAAACTTGTTAGTGAAAGCTATTGCGACGGACTAGGCGCTTGTCTTCCTAAGTGTCCTATGGACGCTATTTCAATAGAAGAAAGAGAGTCTCAACCTTTTGATGAAAAAGCTGTGGAAAAGCACCTTGCTAAATCACAAAAAGCCACACCCGCTCCCCCAAAATTTACCTGCCCCGGCAAAAAGACCGCTGTCATAAAAACTCCCCAAAAACCAACTAAGTCTTATGAGCAGCAGCCTTCAGCTTTGGCACAATGGCCCTGTCAAATA
>CAZVHD010000107.1:0-5784 GCA_964626765.1 uncultured Christensenella sp. | reverse complement strand
CCGACAAAGTATTCCCCAATAAACGCGTGGTCTATGACGGCGAGGAACATATTATAGAGGTAGACATTGATAGCTTAAGCTCCGAACTTCAAAAAGAACTGAAAAAATATAATATATCATATAGAAATAATAGAGCAATTGAAATAGGGACATATGAAGCGGTTGCTATAATTTCAAGAAGCAATTACCAAACCTTGGAAATAACCTCTAATTTGGTTATAATGAAAAGCGCTGCAACTACATTGAGTGGAGTATATCAAGGTTCTGTAATAAATGAGGAAGGAATTGAGCCGAACGCTACGCTTACAATAACACAAAACACAGATGATGATATGTATTCCTTGGCTGTGAGTGGAATGGAGACAGAGAAGGAAGAGGTAAAGAGTATTATGAATATAAATCTCTTTAGCAATGGCGATTCAATTGATATTACCGAAGAAACTGAGATAAGATTAAGGATACCGCCTGAAGTTACTGATATAGATAGTCTCAGACTTGTATATTTGGACGAGGATGAAACTGTTGAGATGTCATATTATGTAGAGAATAACCATGTAGTATTTTATGGTAGTAATCTTGGCTCATACGCCTTTATCACGACATCAGAGGAAGCGTTAAAGACCGAGAACTTTGCAAGAGTTTTGTTTTTTGCGATGATTATTGTTCTTGCTGTTGTTGTGGTTGTGATTATTAGCGCGGCAGTAATGAACAAAAACGGTTAAAAAACAGAAATGCCTTTGATATCAAAGGCATTTTCTTATACATTATATACTTACAAAGGAAAAGCTATGATAGAAGAACAGTACAGAAGCATTGTTTTGAACTCACCGTTTGGTTATGCCTACCTGAAAGTTAAATCCGAAGCTCCTCTTGATTTTGAGTTTATAGATGTCAATGATAAGCTGCTATGGATTATGAACAAAGAAAGAAAAGAATTGTTAGGCAGGAGATACAAAGAGCTTAAGGGGATTTACTTTGTTGAGAGAATGTCCTATATTTTAGAAAACCTTTCAACTAAAGCAGTAGAGGACGAGCAATTTTATTTTGAATCTGTAAAAAAATATTTCAATATTAAGGTTTTACCACAAAAAAATGGAGATTTTGTAATATATTTAATTGAAAAAACCATGCAATATGAAACCATGGATATGACTTATATGGATTATTTGACAGGATTGATTAACAGAAGAAAATTTTTAGACTATATATATAAATATGATATGCAAAAGAGATATCCTATGTCTATTTCTCTTGTTGACATTGACGGTTTGAAAAAAGTTAATGACGACTATGGTTATTCAACAGGTGATCTTATTATAAAAAGCGTTGCAAACATTATAAAAGAATGTTGTCATAAAAAAGAAATCATTTCCGGCAGAACGGGAGGGGACGAATTTGGTATTTTGATTCCCAAAACATCTTTTCTTGAAACCCAAACCCTTTTATATAAGATAAAGAACCAATTTCAAGCAAAAGATTTTTGTGGGTTGGAGCTAACTTTGTCAATCGGTTTTGATATAAAATATGACAATAACCAAAGTATAATGAATGTTTACAAAAAAGCTGAAGACAATCTGAATTTCAACAAGATTTCATGCGTAAGCAGTATCAGACACTATGCAATAAATGCGATAATAAAGACGCTTTATGCTAAGTGCCCCCGTGAAGAAATGCACTCCCGAAGGGTATCAAATATTTGCAAGAAGTTTGCAAAGGCAATAAAGATGAATGAAGAAGCTATTGAAAACCTCAAGACAGTAGGACTAATGCATGATGTGGGAAAAGTTGCCGTTGACGAAGAAATCCTTAATAAGCCCGCCAAATTAACGGACGCAGAATGGTATAAGATTAAAAGACATCCTGAAATGGGATATAATATATTAAATGCAGTGAAGGAATTTGAGGGTTTGGCGGAAATCGTATATCAACATCATGAAAGATGGGACGGAAAGGGATACCCCAAAGGGCTAAAGGCAGATGAAATAATTAGTGAAGCCAGAATGATAGCAATTGCGGACGCGTATGACTCGATGACAAATGACCGTTCATACAGAAAGGCAAAAAAGCAAGAGGATGCGATAAGGGAAATCAAAAATAATGCCGGAAAACAATTTGACCCTTATCTTTGCAAGGTTTTTGTTGAAAAGGTTCTCAAATGTAAATGGTAAGCAAGAATAACACTTAAACAAAGACCATTTAGAAAATAATAGTTGTAGAGATTTTCAAATTTGTGTTAATATAAAATAAAAAAGGTGAGGCTCTATGAAAAAAGTAATCTCAGGTATTTTTTTTATCTTAATCGCTATGGCAGTGGTGATTTCTTTTACGGGATGCGACAAGACTCCATACAAAATCAATTTTGATTCAAATGGGGGAACTCCGATTGCTCCTTTGGAGACTGACGGAAATTCCATTTCAGAATTACCTGAACCCACAAAGGAAGGCTATGTTTTTTCAGGCTGGTTTTATGACAATCATACTTTTAGAGATGAATTCACTAATTCAACACTTATAAATAATCCCATAAAAGAGGATATAACCGTTTATGCAAAATGGGTGAGGGACTTATCGCCTACGGAAGGTTTGGTTTATTCGGAGATAGAAAATGGTTATCAAATCACCGGATATACCGGTGACAGTAAAGATGTAATTATTCCACCAACGCATAATGATTTACCTTTATTGGCTGTGGGAGAGGAAGCTTTCAAAGGACAGGATATTGAAAGCGTAATAATATCAGACAGCGTTGAAGAGATAGGGGAAGCAGCGTTCAGGGACTGTGACAGTCTTGAGAGCATTACATTGCCTTTTGTGGGAAGAAAAAGTGGCTTAAGCAAGAGTTATGATTCGGTCTTTGGATATATATTTGGATATACTGATGATTTTTTTGAGGGAATTTTACAAACGCGTCAGGACTATGATAGTGAAAACTATTTTTATTACTATATACCTTCTTCTTTGAAAGAAGTTGTTTTGACCAAAACAAGTCGAATACCATACGGAGCATTTTATAATTGTAATAATATATATAAGATAACGATACCTGACATGGTTGTCAGAATAGATGAAAGGGCTTTTTATAACTGTTCAAGTCTTGGATTTGTAATAATTCCTAATAATGTTGCCAGAATGGAAAAGGATGTTTTTTTGAATAGTGCTGATGCAACTATATATTCTCAAGCTTCTGAGAAACCATCTTTATGGTCAAGCAACTGGATATCTGAAGACAATATAGTTTATTGGGATATTAATCCCCAGGACATAGGAGAATTTGAAGGATTGCAATATTTTATTTCAGATGATTCAATAGAAATTACAAGATACTTTGGAGATAGCGAAGATGTAATAATACCAGAAACAATCATTGACAGAAGTGTAACTTCCATAAAAAACAGAGCTTTTCAAAATGCAAAAGTTAAAAGCGTTGTTGTGTCAGACTCCGTTCAAAATATAGGCTTTTCTGCTTTTTCGGGAGCAGACGACTTAAACAGTTTGAAAATTCCTTTTATTGGTGGAAGCTCAGAGGACAAGACTCATTTGGGATATATATTTGGAGCAAGTTCGCCGTCCACTAATATCAACTATGTACCCTCCAGCTTGAAAACAGTGGAGTTAACAAAAGGACGGACAATTAAAGAAAACGCATTTTTGGACTGCGCCTATGTTGAGGAAATTATATTGCCCGAATCGTTAGAAGACTTTGACAGTTCGGCTTTTAGAAATTGCCAATCTTTGACAACTATAACTATTCCACAAAGTGTAAATAATATGGGTGACAGCGTATTTAATGGATGCGAATCACTTGAGGATATAAGTCTTCCAAATCAATTATCTTATATGGGTACTAGAATATTTTATAATTGCGTAAGTCTAAAAGATATAGACTTGCCAAATAACATAACAAAGCTTCCCAATAATACATTTTATGGATGTTCACAGCTTTCTGAAATAGCTTTGCCGCCAAGTATTACAGAGATAGGCATAAGCGCCTTTGAGGGATGTGTAAGCCTTGAAGGAGTGGTTTTGCCTGAGAGCGTAAATAAAATAGACAGTCGGGCATTTTATGGGTGTGAACAGCTTGAAGATATAAATATCCCCGAGAATATGATTATTATCGGGGACAGGGCTTTTTATAGTTGTATCAATTTAGACTCAATTCACATACCGTATTCAGTAACAAGCATTGGGATGTGGGCTTTTAGGGATTGCTTAGACCTTATCATTAATGTTGATAGAGCCGAAAGACCAAGCGGTTGGGTTGATCAGTGGAATTATAGTGATTGCCCTGTTGTGTGGTCTTATGGAAGTTAACTTAAATTCTTATCATCTCGTCATCTAACGCGTTAACTGTCCTGCTTCCCTCTACTAACTGATATTCATTGTTTATAAGTTCTTTGAGTTCTTCTGTGGGAAGAGACGCCGAAGGAGCGTAATTATCGTCTATGTCCTGGTCTGTTTTATCTTCAACGGGTGGCGCCAGAATGGACATAAGATACCATTCACGGACTCCGTTGTGACCATCTGTTTGATAGCTGTATCCACTGCCTTGGAATCGGGGATTGACAGTTACAAAGGGCATAAGCTTTAGCATTTCGTCTTTAACAAAACTCACACCTACAAGCAAGGTGCTAGCGTCAAAAGTATAATACTCCAAGGCTATGCCATTGGCGTGCATATCTTTCAAGCATTCTATCATGGTTACTCCTACATTATTATCCACTAATGGTTTATCGGACCATTTGATATTTGTGTCTTGCGGACCGATATAATAGCTCTTGTCATTCATTGTTATTGTTGTGCTGAAATATGCATCTAAAAGGGCGTATCTGTCTGGTAGCTTATCAAATGATATTTGGTTGAAATCAGCAAGCTCAGTTAATAAAAATATACCTGCGGTAGCCACCTCGCCACCCATAGAATGAGCGGCCACTCTTATTTCTTTTTCTCCCATGGTATCGGGAAGTAGGTTCATAGCTCTTATGTACTCTGCTGCAAAGTGTTCGGCAATACTATATTCAGTAACATGGCTATATTTTCCATCAGAATGACGACTTCTCAAACCAACATCGCCCCCGTCCGTCCATATTTTATATTCAATATTAGTGGGTGACATCTCTGAAGCAAAGCGATTATAATGAAAATTTCCCACATTCCATCCCTCTTTCATCCATACATAGTTCATAGGCACATTATCTGTTTCTAAATCAAATTCTTCAGGATTTGCAACTTTGTCGTTAAGATTGAAGGCCTCTTGTTTTACATGACCATTCCCAAGCATACCGTGAACATTTATCATTGTGGGTTTGTCGGGGTCAACAAGCTCGGCTCCCTCGGCAGAGTCAGCGGCGACTTGAACCACTTTTTCTTCATCTTCATCCCAATATGTCCAAAAGAGGCCCATTTCTTCAAGGTCGGGGTATGTGTCTGTATCTAAATAGACATCATTTGCATAGTCTATGTATTCATCAGCGTAAAGATTGGCGTTTGCTACTCTTACTTTGCCTTCAGGGTCGTCGGCGCATCCTGAAAGGATTAAAATGAATACTACTATAATTAAAGCTGATACAATTTTTTTCATATTTACCTCGTTGAAATACTTTATCAACATATATAATAGCCCTATCAAAAATAATTGTCAAGATTTAAGTTAAATTTAAGACAATAGGTATGGACAAAAGAAATAAAAAGTGATACCCTATTATAAGATTAAAAAAATCAATATCGATTTTGTAATATTAAGGAGCTTTTATCTATGAAAATGAACTATAAAAATGTAGTCAGAGT
>CAZVHD010000106.1:5021-5813 GCA_964626765.1 uncultured Christensenella sp. | reverse complement strand
ATTTTTCTTTATATTCCGACATATGTTGTTTTGTGAGAAAAATAGTTTTTATATTTATTTTATTTATCATAACATTGCTGCTCACTTCCTGCAAGTCAATTATATCGGTTCAAAGTTTATCGGACAGCATTAAATACATTGAATATTTAAGGTTAAGAGGACAAACGAATGAATTCTTTATTGAAATTGTTATTGGCAGAAGTAATCTTGAAGATTTTGTAAAAATAATCGCTCTGCCCAAAAAAATAAATTCTCCCGAAAAGATTACTTATGTTTATGGCGAATATCGTGGAGAAATTATTAAAAATAACGGAAAGCTAACAGCCGAAATAAGGGCGGATGCAGTTGAAGATTTCATTGTTATAACAGCCTGCGGAGATAGAGAAATAGTGGAACTACAACCATTGACGCCTGAAATTGACGCTGAGAAAGTTATGGAAAAGGCTATTTATCATATTGAGAACATATCAGAAAATAAAGATGAAAAATACAAAGAGGAAATAAAAATCAAAATCCTCGCTGACATGCATGCAAACGCTTATGTATTTGTGACATTTGAAGGTGGAGGCCAATTCTATTCTCTACTTTTTGATAGTGAAACTTATGATATTGTTGCGGAATATAATTTGTGATAAAGCCAATACCAATAACTGCTAACTGTTATTCATTTCTGTAAAGTAAATCACTCATTGATATTTTCAAAAGAGATTATTCTAAGCATCGCTGGCGTCTTCCCTTGACTCTTTCACTGGCAGCGGCAGCTAAGCCGTTCAAGTCCTTATGCTTTATGAT
>CAZVHD010000106.1:0-4921 GCA_964626765.1 uncultured Christensenella sp. | reverse complement strand
ACCAAAAAAGAGAGCAAACGCTCCCTTTTTTGTATGGTGCCGAAGATGGGACTTGCTCCGCTTCGCGCTTTTTCTGTTAATTTCTTTCACATTGTTTGTTTACATCCGTTTTTAAAATATTTCTTTCGTTACGCTTGCTTTCACGCCTGGCTTTGGCTGCCTTGACTCTGCCACTGGCAGCGGCAGCTAAGCCGTTCAAGTCCTTATGCTTTATGATACCAAAAAAGAGAGCAAACGCTCCCTTTTTTGTATGGTGCCGAAGATGGGACTTGAACCCATACGATGTTGCCACCAACGGATTTTGAGTCCGTCGCGTCTGCCATTCCGCCACTTCGGCTTTTTAGTGATAACATATTATCACAATTTATTATTTATTGCAAGCCTTTTTTATACAAGAAAGAATAGATATTTTAATATGTTTTTAGTTCGCTTTAATACTACTAATTTACTATTTTTATTTTCATTTATCTCTTGTATTCAATAACACTATATATTATAATAAGCATATAATATTAGGGATAGGTATGCCCTTTTGTGGATATGAAAATTGAGGAGATATTTATTATGAGCAGACAAGATGGTAATATCAGAATAATGGGTGGCTCAGGCTATAAATTAAGCTTAGCGATTATTGCAGTGCTTTCCGTGGCGCTTATGGTTTTTATGCTGGTTATTTTGCCAGCAGTCAATCAAGAGCCGGAACAGGATCGCAGAATAATCAGTATTGAATATCCACAAGGCGAAATAGGTGTAGGTGACGATGTTTCCCGTATATATGTTCAAATATCTTACAGCAATGGGGAGACAGCTTCCGTTGCTTTGAGCGATATGGTTTATGAGGGTTTAGACCTTAGCGAACCTGGACAGCAGAATGTAGCCTTAACTTATGGCGGTTTTGAACAGGTCTTAGATATCAATGTCAGAAGCGTCAATTGTCAAATAAATTATCAAGCCAGCACAGGCGGCGTTATTGAAGGAGAGACTTCACAAAGTATTCCCACCGGTCAGGCTGGAAATAGAGTTATTGCAAGAGCCGAAGTGGGATATGTTTTTGTAAATTGGAGCGACGGCAATCCCGAACCCGAAAGAAGAGACACTAATGTTACTGCGGACGCCACATACATAGCCAATTTTGAAAAGGCAAGATATGTTGTTGTTTTTCGTTATCCCGACGGAACAGTGGCAAGAGAACAAATTGTTCCCTATAATGAAAGCCCCACTCAGGTTCCTCAACCATCCGACCCCAAAATGCAGGTCTACGGTTATGATTTTGACCGTTGGTCTATGTCTTTTGATAATGTGACACAAAATATGACAATAGATCCCATATTTGTTAAAAACGCAACCGATGTTACCGTAGATGTTACAGAGAATAACAGGGGTGAAACTCTTGGCACGCTTGATCTTCCTTCAGAAGGATATTATCCTAAAAACCAACAGGCCACATTGAGAGCCACGCCTTTGCAATCCAGAAGTTTTGCGAGTTGGCAAATAAAGGAATATGACGGAGAATGGGTAAGCATAACCGTTGAAGATATAAACACGCAAAACGGTTTTAGGAATATATCCATAGGAACTGAGTCAAACAACATTAATTTTGAGGCAGGACAAACCGGTGACAGCAATGAATTTTATTTGGTTTTTACACCCAACG
Organism: uncultured Christensenella sp.; assembly: GCA_964626765.1. Classification (GTDB taxonomy): domain Bacteria; phylum Bacillota; class Clostridia; order Christensenellales; family DTU072; genus DTU072. Next base: position 3,267 of record CAZVHD010000106.1, on the reverse strand, counting down.
ACGATACAAACCTTATTGAAATTAAAGCTGATTTTGTATATGACATAAGCGCAATCACTTTTATCAATAGCATGAGCCCTAATCAGGGAAATATTGAAAAGACAGTTAATTTAGAAAATGGCGATGCCATTGGCGCGCATCTGACTGACCCAGGCGGCGCGGGATTGGGCTACAACTTTATCGGTTGGTTCAAAGCTCAGTCAGGAAGTGAAATAAGTGATGACCCTGTTCAACCAGAGGATACATTTACGATGCCCACCACATTAGTTGCAAGGTGGCAAAAGATATACTATTCTGTTAATTTTTTGACGGGTGACGGAGACCTACCCCCAAGGACGGTCTATGTTCTTTATCAAGATTCTCTTGCCTCAGCGGTAGAAGAACCGGTTTACACAGATCCAGTGGCGACTAAGGCAATACCTTCTGAGACGCCTTCCTTAGAGGATTATAGGTTTGTGGGATGGTATATTGTTGGCGATGGAAATATTTTAACAGATGAAGTAATTGATGAAGATTTTAAGGTTTATGAGGATATAAACATTAAGCCCAAATTCGAGCCTGTCGAACATGAACTTACAATAGATTTAAACGGTCCCGGAGTGGCTCAAAGAAAAAATATCTCCGAGGAAGGCTCTTTTGAACAGATGCCTGCCGGCATGAATATCGTAGAGGAAATAAACCGTTATGTTTATAGGTTTGTTGCCGATGATGGCTACCAAATAAAAGCTGTTGACATAAACGGCGAAGTAACAAATTATAGCGGTAATGTAGACTGGGTGGATGTAGAAATTTTCTTTCCCTCACAAAGCAAATACATAACCATTGAGTTTATTCCCAAGACATATCTTGTGACAATTCAAAACGGTTTATTAAATGATGCAGGAAGCATAAGATATACCGAAAAAGAAGATGATAGCATAGTAGAAAAAATAAGCAATTCTTCCGAAGTTAATTTTTATATAGAGCACGATACCTCAAAGAACATTGAGATTACCGCTTTGCCTACTCATTTTGTAGCGGATATTCAAATAGGCGGTACGGATGTGGATAACATCCCATCGGGAGCAAATGATTATACTATGGTATTATCTGCGGATAATATATTTGACGATACCGTCATAAGCATACAGTATTCTCCTTTTGCTTATGTTGTAGATTTTGAATATGCAGAAAATACAACAATCAATGAGGTTGAATACGATGAAAGTGACAATAGTTATAACTCTATATCAAAAAAAGACACTTATGATTTTGGCGAAAATCCTCTTTTTAGGTTCTCAACAGCCGAGGGTTACTATCTGAAGGCTCTTATCGTAAATGGAAAAGCTATGGACTTATATGAGCCGGACATAGGTTTTGATGTTTTGGATATTGTAGTTAACTACACTGAGTCAAGCGATGATTATTCAGAGCTGACAGATGAAAGGGTCACACAATTTGTATTGAAGATAGAGGACATAAACAGTGACTATACAATTGAGCCTGTTTATGAAGAAATATTTTATAATATAAATATTGCTTTTACCGGAAGAGGCGATGTAGAGAGTGATTTTGAAAGAGTAAACTTTGGCGAAAGCACACAAATACACGCCTCTACTGACGGCGGTTATTATGTAAAAGGTTATACTGTGAATAATGATGAATTTGTATTTAGCGATATGCTTGAAGTGCAAATAATAGATATAACGGATATTACCGAAGATATTTTTGTCATGGTGGAATTTTCGATTGCCACATACATTATAGCTTTTGATGGTTCATCAGGTGGTGGAAAAAATTCTTCTGTTAGATATGAAAGTCAGCAAAAAAGACCCTTGAATGAAAGTTATGTCGCAGAACATAATAGCAGTAACAAGTTCACGGTATATGCTGACGAGGGGTATTATATCTCTTTTGTATCAATAAACGGAGAGGAAATAGTAATTCCTTACAAAGCGACCGAACAGCTTTTGCAAATAGACAATGTGACAAGATATCAGCATGTTGTAATAAAATGCTCTAAGCTTACATACACGGTAACAGCGTCAATAAACAATACCGATTATGGTTCTGTAACAGATGAGGTTTTTGTTGAACATGGTGAAAACGCCGAAATAACAATAAGCTATGAATCGGGTTATACCTTAAGCTCTATAAGTGAAGGAAGTCTTTCAGAAGGCAATACTCTATTAACAATAAGCAATGTTACTCAGGATAAATATGTGCATGTGGAGCTTGAGAGCATACCGGCTGATGTATACTCAATAACCGTAGAACAAGACGGTAACGGCACCGTTCAATATCCTGACACAATAGAGCATGGCGAAGAAATATTTATACATATAGAAGCTGATTTTGGCTATGTGATTGATGAGATTATCTTTAATGGCGAGGAAATAGTTCTAACAGATACCCTTGCAAGTCATGTGTTATCAGAGACCATAACAGAAAATGCGGTTATTCAGCTCGAATTTACAGAACACGCAATGTCAAACCCAACCACAGTGAATATAAATCAGGACGGCGGAACGGTAAACTCCATGGAGGGAGATACCACAATAGATGTTTATGAAGATGCGAATGAAACTGCGCTTATTGAGGCCGCTCAGAATTATTTCATATACGCCATAAACGGAGATGTTTTTGCTGAAGAGCCTACGCAAATCGCCTATATTCTTGATGGAACTATAAACCAAGTAGATATTGAATACAGACCCATTAAATTTCAACTTAATTTAGATGAGCCTATTCAAAATGGCGGCGCAGAAACAAGGGTAAGCTCCTTGCCGGACGAGGATTTTGTTGTTTCCTCTGTTGCTGATTATAGCGAGTACATAAGAATTTATCTTAATCCTGATGAGGGATATGAGCTTGATAAAATAAGAATAAACGGAGTTGTGGCCACAACCGATGTTGGCGAAGATGATTTTTATACTTTTAGCGGCATAGACGAAGATCAGGATATAGTCGTATCTTTTAGACCTGAGAGGTTTGTTATAACAACTGAAGTCACAGGAGGAAGAGGTACAATCAGTGCGCCTCAAAATATCTTTAATTATGCTCAGGGTATGACAATAAACATTATGCCTGATACGGGATACAACATAAAAGATGTCAGCGTTAATGGAGAATGGCTTGAGGGCTCCCAATTACAAAGCGTTATTGACGACAAGAAATTACATATAGCCGAAGACAGCGAGCTCTCAAAAGCAAACATCTTAATCAGAGTTAACTTTGAACAGATTAATCACGATGTGGAAATAGAACTTGATGGGGATGGAAGAATTG
>CAZVHD010000105.1:0-5920 GCA_964626765.1 uncultured Christensenella sp. | reverse complement strand
TAAAGCCTTGAAATTAAGGAGTAAGGAAAGATAATGCTATATTTGTTTGTGCTTATTCCCATAATAATTTCATGCTTGCTGCTTTTCTTTCCACAAAAGTTTGTTAGATGGACTATTCTGTTTGTCTATATTGGGATGTTGGCGTATTCCGTTTATCTGTTTATAAGAACCAGGTTTTTTGATGAAACTATAATTGTTACAACGGGTGGAGAGGGCATACTTGGAATCACACTGTATTGTGATTTAATTACGGCTATTTTTCTTACGCTTATTTCTTTTTTGTTTTTGTTGTATTATTTTTATTCGGCAATACGGGACAGGACCCTTGAAAGATTTAATTTCTTTCTTACTATCTTGCAGTCATTATTAGTACTTATTGTACTGTCCAGAGATTTATTTAATATATTTGTGGCGATTGAAGTGTCCACTATTGTTTGTAGTATTCTTATTATGTTCAAGAAAGAAAGCCGTTCAATTTATGATGGATTGGTATACTTATTGACAAACACAATAGGAATGCTTTTTTTCTTATTGGGAGTAGGGCTTATTTATAGACAATTTGGCGTTCTTGATATTTCAGAGATTATCGCCATGATGTCACAGGCTCAACCACGGGAGCTTATACTTCCGTTTGCTTTCATTATGACCGGGGTATGCCTAAAATGCGCTATTTTTCCATTGCATGTATGGCTTCCGCACGCGCACGGAACACCCGGAGCGCCCACAGTGGTGTCGGCTATATTATCCGGGCTTTATGTCAAAAGTGGGATTTATCTTTTTATAAGAATGAGAGCGATGTTTTTGCCCGCAATAGATTTGGATATTTTATTTTTAACAATAGGCGTTGTGACAGCTCTTATGGGAATAATTATGGCAATAAATCAAAAGGACATAAAGCTTATTCTTGCATACCATACTATCTCACAAATCGGACTTATTATGTTTGGTCTGAGTTTGGGTAACGACTTTGGAAGGGCCGGAGCTATGTTGCATATCATTAACCATGCCATATTCAAGTCTTTATTATTCCTTGCTGCGGGTATACTCATAGATAACTACAAGACCAGAAATGTAAAAGATATTAGAGGCGTTTTGAAAACTTATCCAATTGTGGGTTTTGCGATTATTGCCGGTATACTTGGGATTACAGGGGCGCCATTATTTAACGGAAGTATCTCAAAATATTTTATACTAAGCGGAGCGGAAGCCTTTTGGCTGGAAATAATCTTCATTGTTATAAATTTTGGAACGGTTCTATCATTTGTTAAATTTGGGCAGGTGCTTTTGGGCGAGAAAAGATCAAATTATAAAGCAAATGACAACTATTCAAACGGAGTTTTAATAATATTAGGAGCTGTATGTCTTTTGACCGGAGTCTTGGGAAGCCCATTTATACAATTATTGTTTAATCAAAGATTTCCTATTAATATCATAGATTATATGATAAAAGTAGGAATATGGTCTATGAGCTTTATACTTTCATATCTTGTTTATAAATATTTTATTTCAAAACTAAAGCTTAATGAGAAATTGTTTGATGTAACTTTTAATACTATGGGAATGTTTGTGGCGGGATTTTTTGTTGTTTTATATTTGACCGCAATAATAACAGTTTGAATGTTTTAGCGTTCTATCTTAGTTATAAAATAATATAATATTATTATGGCAAAAGGAAAAAAAGTAGTTAAGGCGGTAGCCACGGTTACTGTCTTTTCAGTTTTCACAAGAGGCTTATCGTTTATTTTTAAGATATACTTATCAAGGGTCTTGGGCGCTGAAACCGTTGGACTGTATCAGATATGTATATCAATGTTTTATATGTTCGCATGTCTTTCATCTTCGGGCATCCCTTTGGTATTGTCCAGAAGAACTGCAGAACAAAGGGCATTTAAAAAAGAAGGGGAACATTCGCTTTTTTCTTCGGCTCTTATTATGGGCATATGTATTTCATTAGTTACAGTAAGCATTTTGATAATTGCAAGACCATATCTGCCAAAATTGCTGGCAGACCCGAAGACTGTGCCTATGTATGTAATTATGATACCGGCTATCGTATCTACAACAATTTATAATATAATAAGAGGTTGGTTTTGGGGAAGAAAGGAGTTTACATCCTTTAGTATCACAGAAACAGTTGAGGAGGTTTTAAGAATTCTTTTCAGCGTGCTTTTTGTCAGCGGTCTGATAAGCGGTCTTAGCGGGGCATTTGGAATCGCTTTGGCTTTTTTGGTGTCGGACTTTGTTGTGGCTGTTATTTTATTTATTATGTTTTTTTCCAAAGGTGGAAAAATAACCAAACCTACAAAAATAAAAGAAATTTTTATTCCCGCAGTTCCTGTAACCGCAATAAGGCTTTTTGGAAGCCTTATCATTACTTTAACTGCTGTTATGTTGCCTGCAAGATTAATAGATTCTGGGTTTTCGGTATCGGAGGCGACTGCAAGTTTTGGAAGAATTGCTGGAATGGCAAGTCCTTTGCTTCTTGCTCCAAACGCTATTATTGCATCGTTAGCAATTGTGCTTATTCCTGAAATGAGCGAACAAGGAGTAAAAAAGGATTACATCACATTAAATAGGCATATAAATACAGGCATTAATTTTGCTCTTATAATCTGCGGTTTTTTCATGCTTTGTTATTATTCGCTTGGTGAGGAGATAACATCTTTTTTGTTTTATGATTCGGAATCGGGAAGGTATCTTCAATATGCCACATTTATGATGCTGCCAATGTGTATAAGCCAGCTTACTCAATCCGCGCTTAATTCAATAGGTTTGGAATTTCCTGCTTTCAAAAATTATATGATAAGCACATCCTTTATGATAGCGGGAATTTATTTTTTGCCAGCTGTTATGGGTATATATTCGGTGGCGCTTGCTATGATGGTATCATTTTTACTTAATGCAGTCTTTAATCTTATAACCATAAGGAAAAATACTAAATTTAAGGCGACCTTCATAAAAACTCTTGTTTTGGTGATTGCTTTTGTGTTGCCATGTGGATATTTTGCTTATTCAGTGTATGGTATAGTAAAGCATGTGAACGAGGTCTTTGCGTTGTTTTTATCGCTTCCTCTGGGGTGTGTAATGTATCTCATGCTTCTTATTATTTCTGACTTATTGGATATCAAAGGTTTCCTCAGGATGAAAGCCGGATTCAAAGGGGTTACTATCTAAAGGATAAGCGATTTTCAAGCATCCTTACGGGTTTGAATACTATCGCTACAATAACAAGATTTATTGCCCATACAGGAGCTTGCAAAGGAAGTCTTACTGCAAGATAAGCTAAAAATGTCCTGCCACCTCCATACATAAGCCAAAGACCAACAGTATTTAATGTGGTTGTGCAGATAATAAATATTAATATAAAACTCATAAATATTTTGAGGTAGTCATTAAATCTTGAGAACTTAAATACCATCCCGGGTATAAACCCCAAAAGACCTGACGACACTGCTATAAAAGGATTAAAAGGCCCCAATGGATTAATGACCCAACCCATAATATCTCCCACAAGACCTACCGCCAAACCTGAAAAAGGTCCCAACAGGGCGCCCGCCAAGAAAGGGGGTATATATGCAAAGGATACTGCAAAATTTTTAAGCAATACGGTATAAACATTGAGTAGAATGGAAATAGCGGTCAATACCGAAATAACTGCAATCTTTTTTGTTGACATAACAAAAACCTCCCAAGATTATAGAGAGGTCCATCAAGAAAATTTTCACTTTTACAAAAACTTCCGCAACGGACGCGACAAGTAACCGCAGATAATATATCTTTCGTTTGCAAACAACATCCCATTTTGCAACACTTAACGCAACTTGCCTACTCTGCTTGTGGTTATTATAAAGGTATTATGACGGCTATGTCAAGCAAATAAACAAAACAATATTTTGTCGCAAAAGGTAACATTTTTTGAAATATTCACAACATTTTGACAAATTAAACCAATTTTATATATTAAAAGACAAATTTTCATCTCAAATTTTTATGCTTTTGAGCATACAATGTTAATATCAACATAAAAAAGGAGAATTTAATTATGAAGTTGGTAATGGTAAAGTTTCAAAGAAAGGGCGAAGGCTTTTTGTATCTCGGAACAGACACTCTTGATATGCATGATGCAGTTCTTTGTAGAACCAAAGATGGAGTTTGGGCAGGCGAAGTAATAGATTTGCCTGATAACAAAATTCTTACAGAGAACTCAGGAGCTTATTTGCCTCTTAAGGAATGTGTTAATATCTCAAATGAGATTACATATGAACTCTGGCAAGAACATTGGGATATGCAAGCTTCTAAATGATTAAGAATTTTTCCTAAATAAGTTGTTTCTTAGCTATACGGGTCTTATTGTGACAGTAAGACCCGAGATAGTTTTTTGATTTTTTCTTAAAAATTTTTCTGTCTTGAAAGCTATTTATGTTATAATAAAAGAAATTGTATAACATATGGGAAAAGTTAAGAAAAAATGCTTGAAAAGCTTGTATCAAAAAAAAGCGCTATATTTGCGGTTTTTTTAATAATTACTATTTTTATATTATTGATTGTAAGCGGGGCGGGCTATACCAGTACCAGCGATTTTTATCTTGGAAACTGGATGAGCGCTGTTGATGATGATATTGCTTTAAGGGATATTGTTATGCCGGGAAGTCACGACGCCGCCACTTATGAAAGCAAATTTTTTGACGACACTCAAGATTTGAGCATTTATGAACAACTAAATATTGGAACCAGGTATTTTGATTTAAGAGTTATGGATGCCTTAACAGGGAATAAAGAAAAACACGAAAACTTAAGAATGTATCACGGTATTATTCCAACTCCCACAACTTTTTATACTGTTGCAACTGAAATACGAGAATTCATAGAGAAAGAAAAATCAGAATTTTTGATACTGGATTTTCAACACTTTAGAAATCAGCCCCATGAACAAATAGTAGAAATAATAGAAGAAGTCTTGTCGCCTGATAAATATGCTTTGAAAAGAAGCAATAATGTTTCTCAAACGACTATGGCTGATATTAGAAAGATGAAAGCAAGATATATTATAACTTGGGGAAGCTATTCTTCTTATGTAGATTTAGAAAAAGACTATATACATTATAGACAAGATACCTTATTTTCACCCTATCAAGTTTCTTTTCACAATCAAACAAATCAAAGACTAATACAGGACGGTTTTGATAACTATTATTCTTTACAAGATGAAAGGCTTTTTGTTTTGCAGTCCCAAAAGACAGGAAATATGTCTGATATAACCACTCTTTCGCCCTATGCCAACGAGCTAAAGTTTGCGCCCTATGCTGCTCAATTTATTAATAGTTTGAAGACAAACGCAAGGCTTGAATGTACAAATATAATTATGAGGGATTTTTTGAATACCGATAAGACAACAGCAATAATCGAACTCAATTTGTACAAAGATACTATAAAGAAAAGTTATATTAAAAGATTAAAAAGCGTTTTATAATAAATGTTTTATTTTTTTAAGATATTCATAGATGAAAATGTTAATAAGTCTTGTGCAAATAAGTCTATAAGTGGTACAATTAAAGTATGTTTTTTTGGAGGTTTACATATGCGAAAGGTATATAGAACAATCATTTTACTAATAATGATGGCATTGATATGCTCTTTATTTTTAGCATGCGAGCAAAATAGTTATGAATTAACTTTTGAGCCTAATGGCGGCGAGCAAATCGATAGCGTACAGAATAATGGCGAGGATATAATAAACTTGCCCGAACCCCAAAGACAAGGATATACTTTTGAGGGGTGGTTTCTGGATAACGATACATTTGAAAATGAATATACCGGCGCGCCCTTGACCGAAAGTATCACGGTCTATGCCAAGTGGAGCGTAAATGAAGTTGTTGATGGTTTGATACTTACTTATGACAATTATACAAACAGTTATGCA
>CAZVHD010000104.1:0-5948 GCA_964626765.1 uncultured Christensenella sp. | reverse complement strand
TTTTGGAAAACAACTTCATTATTCAATAAGAAGAACTGAGCTTGTGGCAAAGGTAGCGTTAAAATTTGCCGCTCAATATGAGCCATTGGCGCCTTCATATAGTGGAGGACATCAAAAGTTTTCAATTATGATAGCGCCTTATGACGGTGGAGAACCTTCCAAACAGTTGCAAAACGACGCATTAATGCATGCATATCCTCCCCATATCCTATCAAAATATAAGGGAATAGAGGATTTAGAGCTTGACGATTGGACAATGGAAATAATAAGATAACAATAACTCTTTATTAAAAAAGTAAAAGCTCTCCAGGAACATGTAAAAGTTCTTTGAGGGCTTTTTATTGTATTAGGTTTGACGGCCTATATTTAGATAGAAACATCCATAGGCGAAAACTGTTATAAGTATTCAATAAGTATTCATACTTTATGAAATACTGGACGGATTTTGTCCTCAATGTTATAATAAAAAAATAGGAATTTAAGCTTGAAAACCATCTGTTAGCTTTATTTTCTTAAGACTCAGAAAGATTATATAATACTCAAAGAGCTGATTTTTAAGGTCTTTGTTTACATAGAATAATTAAAGGTAGATAAAAATATAAGTATATTATGGGATTTTTTCAGACAAGTCTAATATCAATAGGTCTTGCCATGGATGCTTTTGCTGTATCTGTTGCAAACGGAATGGCGCTTGAAGACGCCAAGATATCCCATGCCTTTAAGTTTGGAATATATTTCGGAGTTTTTCAAATGGGAATGGCTCTTATCGGATGGTGGGCGGGAAGCTCTTTTGCATCTTATATTGACGGCTTTGCTCACTGGGTTGCTTTTATACTTTTGACAATAATAGGTGTCAATATGCTGATTGAGGGAATCAGCAAAAAAAATCATAATGTCACTAAATGTACCAATAGGGAGATTTTGAAATTTAGCAACATGCTTATGTTATCTGTAGCCACAAGCCTTGACGCGCTTGCGGTAGGACTAGGACTTGCAGTAATAAATATAAATATACTATATATTGGTTTATCAATAGGAGTATTTTCTTTTGTTCTTTCTGTCTTAGGCGTTATGCTTGGAAAAACTCTCAGCAAAGCATTCCAGAAAGGCGCCGAAGTAGTGGGAGGGCTTATTCTTATTGGCATTGGTTTGAAAATTCTTTTGGAACATTTGTTATAAAGCTTGATGCTGTTAATATAAATAGGATTTTTTTTAGGATAAAGGTATATTTTAATTTATCTTTATCAAAATAAAAGTATTATGAGAAAAGATAAAATGAACAGGGCGGTTATAGTCCTTTTGATAATTCTTTGTTTAGTATGTGCTCTTAGTAGTGTGGGCGCCGGAAAGTATTGTTTGAGGTATGCTGCTGTCAATGACCCTGATAGCGCTTTGGAACTAACTGATTTTAATTTCAGAGACAAAAGCGCAATAGTAAATGTAATAAACGCAACATATCCCAAATATGGGATAAAGAATCATACTCAAAACAATGTAAAGCTAGAGATTTACCGAAAATGGGGAAAGGAACTCACCTTTAGAATTAATCTGGATGGAAAAAAGGTGACAGGCAAAATCAATTACGAATCAAACACGGTAAAAATTGATAATGTCACCTATAAGAAAGCTTAGTTCATGGCTTGCCTTTTGGCAAGCTACATATAGCTCTAGATGAAAATATTTATATATATATTTAAGAGCATTATAATATAAAGACTCAAATTAAACGGTTTTTTTATTCTTTTTGATGAACACCTTTACAAATATATTAATATATTGGTATAATTTTTTAGTAAATGCAAGGAAAATATGAGTCAAAGAAATAAGAAAAAGAAAATAAAGAGTATTTTTATTATGTTTGTCCTTCTGATAATCATAGGGGGCGCAGTATTCTTTTTCTTTAATATAAACTCAAGGGCAGAAGAGGAAAACGACTTTTATCTTACCGAAGATACTTTTGTGATAGAAGGAATTTATGGCAGAACTTATAATCTATCCGACATAGAAGGTATAAGAATTATCAATTCTACACCTGAATTAGGCGCCAAGCTTAATGGTATGGGATTTGGTTCTATAAGAAAAGGAAAATATAGAGTAGAGGGATATGGCGAATGCAATGTATATCTATATACGAATAGAAAATGTATACATATATCAGTAATTGATGATGATGATATTCTTATAAATTTTGAATCAGAATCACAGACATTATACCTATATAATAAATTAAGAGAAGAGATTGCTCAATTATAAAAATATAAACACTTTTATATAAAAAAGAAATTTCCATTATGAACCTAATATCCTAAAGATATAAAGTTTGATTGACTTTTTTTTATAGTTATGCTATATTTTTTTTGTATGAATAATAGCTTTTATGAAAATGTTAAATACATAGAAACAGGGGAGTGGTATTTATTACTGCTCAGTTTTTCATTAATTTTATTTAAAAGACAGGCTTTTGAGGTCTTTGATAATTTTGCTTATTTAATAAATCATTTATTGGTATCTCTTTCAGCATTAATAAATTTTGTTGTTGAGGCGCTGTTTGTATTGGGTGGACAAGTTGGTATGAGAGGCGGATATTATGCCCATATATTACTTATCAATCACCTTTTGCCTTGGTTTTTATTTATACTTTTAGTGGATATAGTTCAATATCTTTTTGAAAGAATTGTATCAATAATAAAAAATGCTTATCTATGGGGCAAAAGAGCGGTCTCAGGAGCCAGATTGGCCATGAAGCCTAACGAATGCAAAAATTTTGTTTTGTCTTCAAGAACGCTTGTACTTTTACAATAAATTTTCTTTTAATAATTAAATACTAATAAACTTGCTCGCTTTTTAAGTTTAGGCGCCTTTGGGCGCGATTTTTTGCGGGAGAAAAATAAAAAGGAGAAAAAGATGCTTAAAATAAAAAATTTAAGAAAAAGATATGCAAACAGCAATACATATTCTGTGGATAATATTAATATAGAACTCAAAAAAGGCGAAATATTTGGGTTTTTGGGAAAGAATGGAGCGGGAAAATCCACTACCATAAAGTGTTTGACAGGGATTTTACCTTTTGACGAGGGCAAGATTGAGATTTGTGGCTATGATATAAAAAAGCAACCCATAAAGGCCAAACTGCAAATAGGTTATGTCCCCGACAACCATTCAGTTATTGAAAAATTAACAGGAAGGGAATATGTAAACTATGTGGCGGACCTCTACCGTGTTGGAAATGAAAGGACAGAAAGAATAAAGAATTTTTTGAAGATATTTAATCTTGAGGAAGCAGTCGACAAACAAATAAAGTCATATTCTCACGGAATGAAACAAAAGATATGTATTATTGCCGCCCTTATCCATAATCCCAGACTGTGGGTGCTTGACGAGCCGATGATGGGGCTTGACCCTCAATCAATGACCGATATAATAAACTATATGATAGAACATTGTAAAAAGGGAAATACAGTATTTTTCTCTTCGCACAATTTGGATTTGGTCAAAAAGCTTTGCGACCGAGCCGCAATAATAAGCGACGGAAAGATAGTTAAAGAGTTTGAACTCAAAAGCAACAAAGACAATAAGGAAAAGTTGGAGGAGATATATTTTGCAGCCACCGGCATAGACAAGAATAAGGTTAGCAGTGTTGCTTTACAAGGCGGAGGCAAAAAATGAATAATATTCTGACTATGCTTCGCCATGAATTTAGGGGAAGGTTAGGAGTTGGGAAAAAAACATCTCCAAAAAGCTGGGGTGTATTTATTATTAATTCCATAGTTTCCTTACTCATGTATCTTATTTTTTTGTCACTCATATTTTTTATAACAAACATGATTTTGACAGGCAGAATTGAGATGAACTATGAATTTTTAGTTCTTGCCACCGCCTTATCAATGTTTATTCAGATTATCACATCGGCAGGGTCATTAGTTAAAAGTCTCTATTTTGATGCGGACAATGAATTACTTTTAAGGTTTCCGGTTGACGGTTTGGAAATATTTATTGCGAAATCAGCTTTTGTATTTATAAAAAATATAATGGTGTCGGTTATGCTAACATTGCCTTTTTATATTTTTTACGCCATAACCTTAAATAAAGGCGTTGGTTTTTATATAAGTTCAATACTTGTATCATTTTATATAAGTATTATTCCATTTTGCGTGGCTAATCTGGTTTCCACTCCCGTAATGTATGTTGTAAACTCAGTAAAAAACAAATATGGACTTATTCTGGGAATTTTAATAGTTATGATTGTTGTAGGCTTTTCAACTTACATGCTCATTTTGAAAGGCGTTATAGAATATATGGAAACACAACAGACTGCAATTTTTTCATTAGAAGTGTTACAAAAATTCAAAACATGGGCGGCAAGACTCATCCCATCCACTCTGTTTGCCAATATTCTTTATGGAAAAAGCGTAATTTTGTCTCTTATATTAACTGCGGTTTTGAGTTTTGCTTTGGGATTTGCAAGTTACTATCTTGCAAAGCACAGCTATTACCCCACAATATTAAAAAGCCTTGAAAGGGAAAAAACAGCTTTTAGAAAAAAGACTAAGGATAAAAAATTGCCTGTATTTTTGAGTTTATTAAAAACCGAATATCTATTAATCTTTCGTTCTTTTAATTATTCTTTTCAATATCTTGCAATGGCTGTTGCGGCTCCTTTTATGGTTTTTTTCTGCAATGACCTTGCAAGCAATATAGGGGATACAAGCGTTGGTGGAAAAATTATACCCGGACTCACTCTTTTGGTTATATCAATATTCACAACTATAATAGTATCTTTTGCATCCACCTCAATAAGCAGAAATGGGAATACTTTTTATTTCACTAAGCTTATGCCAGTAGACTATAAATATCAAATATTTATAAAGATGACATTGTACTTTATTGTTGCCGCTACTTCTGCTATGATATCCTGTATTGTTGTAGGTGCGGTTTTCAGCGGTGAAAAATTTGGAAATAATGTTGGGGTTGTGGATGTTATCAGCATATTTACTATCACTATATTTATTATTATAACCTTAACAAGCTGGGCTATTATCGCAGACCTGAAATCGCCTACATTTGAGGTAAATAACGACGGCGAGTTGGTTCAGGCGAATAAAAATGTATCCTATTCCTTAATAGGCGGAAGCGTTATATCTGTACTGTTTGGACTTTTTGCAATGATTTTTACCTACATACCTTTGAGAATAGGGAATGTAACTCTTTTGGACGGTATTAACCATGTGTATTTGTACCTTATAGGTATAAGCTTCATAATGGCAGCTGTGTCCTCTCTTATACTTTTTTTAAGATTGGACAAAAAGTATGAAAGGCTTGTGCCTTAAAGGAGGAAAAAATGAAAAAGATTATAATTTGTATGCTATTGTTGCTTCCTTTAATTATTGTCGCAAGTGTTATGCTTGCCATAGATATAATAAGTGTCGAGGCGTATATTCCGGTTGAAAAAGTGGTCTTAAACCATAAATATTTAGAACTTGATTTGAGAGAGGAGTCTTTTGATGACCTTGTGGCTACTGTCTATCCTACAAGCGCCACCAATAAAGATGTTGAATGGACAATTACCGACGAGGTCAAAACAGTGGAAAATTTTGAAGGTGACGCCGCAACTGTGAACGAGAATGGGAAAGTGGAATTTTTCACTTACGCCACTTTCAAAGTTGTCGCCATGGCTTCGGGAAAATCAGCAAGCTGTACATTTTACATAAAGAGTGATAAGGTTGAGGATGTGGAAATTGTTTCAGATGATTCTGAAATTGCAACAGGCGAGAAAATAAGGCTTGAAGCTGTCTTTCATCCCATAGATGCGGATGTAGAAGATATCCTGTGGGAGTCAGAAGACCAGAGCATTTTGAAAGTTGATAACAATGGAATCATAAGCGGCGTGTCCCAAGGCGTAACCACAGTTACTGTTAGAGTAAAAGACACCTTGATATCTTCAAGTATTG
>CAZVHD010000103.1:0-6014 GCA_964626765.1 uncultured Christensenella sp. | reverse complement strand
AATAATTATAATAAGGTTTGTTAATAAAATAATAACCGTTCAAAGACTGCCCGCACCATATGGTTTAATCTCTTATTAGAGGCCGGCACAGAAGGGTTGAGCTAAAGATATTTGTATATTAAGCTCCACTTTTCATTTAGAACGGGTGGAGCTTTATTTTTTGGCAAAATATAAAAGGAGGAAGGCTATATGTTAAGTAGAGAAGAAAAGAAGGCAAAGGTTGCTGAAATCAAAGAAAAGATTGAAAAGGCGTCGTCATTCATTCTCATTGACTACAAGGGTCTTAATGTCGCTCAGGATACAGAGCTCAGAAACGCTTATCGTGATAACGATGTGACCTATGAAGTTATGAAAAACAGGCTTTTGGGTCTTGCGCTCAAGGAATTGGGATATGACCAGTTTGACGAGGCTCTCAAAGGACCGACAGCGGTTGCTATGGGAAAAGAAGATGTCTCAGCGCCTGCGAGAGTGGCTATGGATAAAGCCAAGGCATTCAAAAAGATTACTATGAAGTGCGGAATCGCTGAAAAGAAATTTCTTGACGAACAAGGTTGTAAAGATCTTGCAAGCATACCGACTAAAGAAGGCTTATTGTCACAGATATTAGGGCTTTTACAGTCACCTATATCAAGATTTGCAAGAGTTCTTGCAGCAGTAGCGGAAAAGGACGCTTAAGGCGTGAAAATCTAAAATTAAATTTAATTTGTAGGAGGATATAAAAATGGCAGATTTTTCAAAAATAATAGAAGAAGTAAAAAAGATGACAGTTATGGAACTCAATGACCTTGTAAAGGCTCTTGAGGAAGAATTCGGCGTAAGCGCAGCAGCGCCCATGGCAGGCGGACAGGCGGCAGCCGCAGCTCCGGCAGAAGAAGAAAAGACAGAATTTGATGTAATTCTTAAAGCTCCCGGCGGTAACAAGATACAGGTTATAAAGGCAGTCAGAGAAGCCACAGGTCTTGGACTTGTAGACGCAAAAGGTCTTGTAGACGGAGCCCCCAAACCCATTAAAGAAGGCATCTCTAAAGAAGAGGCCGATGAGCTTGCAGAAAAGTTTAAGGCAGTTGGAGCAGAGATAGAAGTTAAATAATTTCTTTTTTTAATAAACTCTAATAAAAACTGTACACCTTTTCAGTAAAAAGAGAAAAGAAAAGCAAGGCAATTTTGCCTTGCTTTTTTGAGTGTCGAATATATAGTTGCCCAAAGAATCAGATGTTTATCAAAAGAATTGGTGTGTTGGTATATAAGGCTATTATTTTTTTCTTTATAATGGTTTATGGCTTAATTCTAGTGGCGCATTTGGTGTTTAGCATCATATCTCCGACAAGAAGAGAATTGGCGGTGCATCTGCCATCCTTATTATATACGCATTCGGCATAGCACTGAACTACGCCCGGGGCATCGCTTAAGAATTCTTCGGATGCTTCAAGTTCGGCAAAAGTCTGTTCCAAAGCTCCTCCGGCTCTTTTTATCTTAGTGTCGCACACGCCTTTTTCATTGACCATAATAACTCCGGCGTTGCAATGGCATTTGAGGTTGTGTTGACAGTTGCTTGTGGTACATTTAAGTTGAATCATAGGCTTATACTCCTTTTTCTGAAAGTAGTATGTAAAAAAATATTAGATAAATTCATAAATTTGACAATTAACAGTTTATGGGATATATTAAGAATAAATAATATTAAAAGAGGTTTAAGATATGAAAATAATTTTGTTACAAGATGTTAAGAACTTAGGAGAAAAAGGCGATTTAACAGAGGTTAGCAGCGGATATGCCAGAAACTATCTTATTCCCAAAAAATTGGGAGTCGAGGCTGATAAAAACGCTATAAATGAGTATAAGCAAAGAAAAGAAAAGGAAAAAAGAGAGCTGGAAGCTCAAAAACAAAAAGCCCTTGTCCTTAAAGATATTTTGAGTAATAAAACTATTGAGGTTGGCGTAAAGTGCGGTGAAGGGAAGATGTATGGTAGAGTGACATCCCAAGATATTGCAAAAGCTTTGGAAAAAGAAGGCGTGGAAATTGACAAGAGAAAAATTGTACTAAGCGAACCTATAAAAGAGCTTGGAGAATACACAGTCGATGTAAAAGTATATAAGGAAACCCTTGCAAAGCTCAAAATAAAAGTTGTCAAAGCAGAATAATTTTTTTATATATGAATGTTTAATTTCATTATAAGTATAATAAAGATAAAGAAATGAGGAAATAAAGATTTTAATGGATGCTTTTGATGTTTTATATTTAATAGCAGGAATACTGTTATTACCTGTGATTATATATTCTGTTCTTGTGTCTAGTAGAGTAAACCGGACTTTTAGAGATTATTCCCAAATCTTTGCAAGGTCAGGTATGACGGGCTATGAAGTTACAAGAAAAATGCTCAAATACGCAAATTTGAATGATGTCAAAATAGACAGGGTGAGGGGCAATCTTACCGACCATTATGACCCACGAAACAACACCATATATTTATCTGACAGCGTCTTTTCTTCCAATTCGGTTGCAGCCATAGGGGTCGCAGCTCATGAAACGGGGCATGCAATACAGCACAACCAAAATTATGTTCCTGTCAAAGTAAGGTCACTTCTTGTGCCGGTTGTGAGTATTGGTTCAAGGTTTTCAATTCCGCTTATTTTTATGGGTTTTATTTTGGGGGTAGGTTCAGCTTTTGGTCTTTACATTGTCTATATTGGAATAGCTTTTTACGCTTTGAGCACAATATTTATGCTTGTCACCTTGCCAGTGGAATTTAATGCCAGTTCAAGGGCTAAAAATTTGCTTTTAGAAATGAAAATACTAAATGAAGAAGAGGCTCATCAGGCCTCAAGAGTCCTTAACGCAGCTGCAAAAACATATGTTGCAAGCTTTGCGGTATCATTGCTTTTTTTAATAAGAATGCTTGGGCTTTTCGGAAGACGCCGATAAATTATCTTAAAAACAGCTGCATACAGCTATGCACGCTATGGCATTTTCTTGACCAATTTCGCCTAAGCCCTCTGTTGTCGTAGCGGCTATATTAATTTTTTCTTTACTGATTTTGAGTGTTTTTGCTATATTTTCACGCATTTTGGGAATAAATGGCCATAGTTTCGGTTGTTGAGCAATAATTGTTAAACTAATATTGTTAATTTTTACACCTTTTTTTTGACATATATCATTAACTTTTTTTAATAATATCATAGACGAGATATTCTTATAGCTTTTATCGGAAGGCGGAAAATGGTAACCGATATCATCAGCTGAGGCAGCCCCAAGTAAGCTGTCCATAATCGCATGCAAAATGACATCTCCATCCGAGTGGGCCTCAAGTCCTTTTTCAAAAGGTATAATCTCACCGCCTAAGACAAGGGGGATGCCTTTTGAGAGTTTGTGTATATCATATCCTACGCCTACTTTGGCGTTTATGCCCAATAAGTCTATGTCATAAGTTATTTTTTTGTTTTTTCTTTCTCCTTCAACCGTAAAGGGAGGAGATACGAATTTTCCGTAAACCTCGCTGTCATCGGTGTAAGAGTTGTTTTCAACCTGATTATAAGCTAAAAGAAGTTGCTTTTTGTTAAATCCTTGAGGGGTTTGGATAAAATAAAAATCCTCTCTGTTGGGATAGCCTTTTATTTGGTTTTGATCCACTATTCTTAAACTGTCGGAAATCTTTATTATGGGAACGGCCGAATTATGCTTTTTTGTGGCGGTCATAATCTTTTCAATGAGATGAGGGCTTACGAAGGGTCTTGCTCCGTCGTGGATTATAACATAATCGTTTGGACATTCTTTTAGGGCGTTGTGAACCGATTGGGTGCGGGTGGCGCCGCCATTAATGAAGGTAATGCGTCTGTTGGTCTTTAGGAAATTTATAATGTTTTTATCGTCAGTTACAACATAAATGTTTTTTATGTCAATAAAAGCTTCAAAAGCTTTTATTGTGTGTAGGATTAAGGGGGAGCTGTCCATGATATATGTTAGTTTATTGTTGGACATCCTGCTGCTTTTGCCTGCGGCAAGAATTATAGCGTCAAAACTCATTGTCACTCTCTATAACCTCAAAAAGGTCGCCGGTTTGCTCTTTTTTAATATTGCGGGAGGGGACGCTTTTGACTTTTATTGTATACTTTCTGTTGCCGAAAAACACCGTTATTATGTCGCCTTCCTTTATTGTTTTGGCTGGTTTGGCGTCTTTTCCGTTGATAAGTACCCTTTGGCCACTACATGCCTTATTCGCAACAGTTCTTCTTTTTATTACTCTTGCTACTTTCAAAAATTTGTCCAATCTCATAATTTAATATTATCACAATCCCATTGGAAAAACTAGTAAATTAATAATTTTAGCTAAATTATTGACAAATATAATTAAATATATTAATATTAACAATATAAACATAAAATATTTTTATTTTTTTCTTTCTTTTAATTGACATCTTAAGAGATGTATATTATAATGCTATAATGTCTACTTATACAAATAAATGCTTCTGACTCAAAAATCAAAAGGTTTTTGGGGTAGGGGTATAATGCGGTTTATAAGGAGATAAATGAAGTTTTTTACAACTTATTTAACAAGAATTTCAATAGAAAAGGAGCTAGTACATGTCTCAGAAAATTCACAAAATCAAATGTGGTAAAGTAGACAGATGGAGTTTTAGTCAAATAGAACCCATTCTCGAAATACCATATCTTATCGAGGTCCAAAAAAATTCCTATGAAAAGTTCGTTAATCAGGGCATAAGAGAAGTCTTTGACGATTTTTCTCCTATTACAGATTACAGCGGAAAGATGGAATTGGAGTTCCTTGAACATACCCTTGAGGGCACTTGCAAGTATTCGGTAAAAGAGTGCAAAGACAGGGATATAACCTATACTTCCCCTTTGAAAGTCAAAGTAAGACTCACCATAAAAGAAACCGGTGAAATGAAAGAGCAAACTGTTTTTATGGGCGATTTTCCAAAGATGACAGACAAAGGCACTTTTATTATAAACGGAGCCGAAAGGGTTGTCGTATCTCAGCTTGTAAGAAGTCCTGGCGTCTACACAAAAGGCAGTCCCGACAAAAACGGTGTCATGAGGTATGATACGACAGTTATACCAAATAGAGGCGCTTGGTTGGAATTTGAACAGGATGCCAACAATATTTTGTCCGTAAGAGTCGATAGAAACAGAAAAATCACCTCAACAATTCTGTTAAGGGCTTTGGGTTACGGCTCAAATGAAGATTTACAGGAGCTTTTTGATAAAGATGAAATGATAGAGGCCACTGCAATGAAAGATGGAGATATTCTTTCTGCCGAGGCCGCCAAAATAGAGGTTTACAGAAGGCTTAAGCCGGGCGAAGTTCCCACAGCGAACGCAGTGGATGTGCTTTTGCCGAATATTTTCTTTGACGCCAAAAGATATGACCTTTCCAGAGTGGGAAGATATAAGTTCAATAAAAAGCTTTCTGTTGCTGAAAGAATAGAAAAGCAAGTTCTTGCAAGAGATGTCGTGGCCGATGGTGAAATACTTGCCGAAAAAGGTCAGGAAGTTGATAGGCAAACTGCAAAAAACATACAGGACAGCGGTATAAATGTCGTTTATATAGTAACTCCCGATGGCAAAGAGTATAAAGTTATTGGAAACAATACAGTTGACCTTGCGGCTTATATTGACTGCGACCCAAAAGAGTTGGGAATACTGGAAAAGGTATATTACCCCAAACTTGTCGAGCTTTTAGAGCTTTATGGCGAGGACAAAGAGGCTCTCAAAAAAGCCATAACTGAAAACATAGATGAGCTTGTTTTGAAGCATATATCAAAAGATGATATTGTGGCGGCTGTTTCGTATAATTTGGGAATGAAATATGAATTTAGTCAGGTTGACAATATTGACCACTTATCTAACAGAAGGGTAAGGTCGGTTGGCGAACTGCTGCAAAATCAGTTCAGAATAGGTATTGCAAGACTTGAGAGGGTTGTCAGAGAAAGAATGAGTATTGCTCAAGACCCCACGGAAATAACTCCTCAGTCCTTGATAAATATAAGACCGG
>CAZVHD010000102.1:0-6054 GCA_964626765.1 uncultured Christensenella sp. | reverse complement strand
TGTTATCTCCTCGGTAATCATACAGAACAATTTTTATTGTATGCTTATATTCGCAGTGGTTGTTACCTTTATGCTTTTTGTGGACATAGGAGCTTTTAAAAGAGTCAATTATTCTATTTTGTTCACATTTATAGCTTTCTTTATTTTCAGTGGGAACATAAAGAATATTGAGGTGGTATCGGAATTTTTATCACGAATTATACATGGCAAGGAATACTGGTTTTCTGTTGGGTTATCACAATTTTTTACAGCCACGCCCACAGTTATTATTATTTCTCAATTTTCCAATAGCGCTTTGCCTGTGCTGTTGGGTTCGGGAGTAGGTAAAAACGGATCGATAATAGCGTCTTTATCAGCGCTTGTTGTCATTAGTATGTATACCACCAGCGTGGAAGATAAACCGTTAAAATTCTTGGGTCATTTCACAATGTATTCGGGACTATTTTTAATAACGCTTACCGGAATAGGCTATCTAAATATGCTGTTGGTCAGTTAATTAAAATGGAAAAGGAGAGAAATATGAAAAGTATCGAACAAATAGCTCAAAGGATTAAGGGAATGAGAGAGATACTTAATATAAGCGTTGAGGAAATGGCAAAGGTATTGAATATGTCCAAAGCCGATTATCTCGAACACGAAAGCGGAAAAAAGGACTTTACCTTCAGCTTTTTGTTTGCTTGCGCAAACAAATTCAATATGGATGTTGCCGAACTATTGACAGGAGAGAACGCTCATTTGAAATCTTACGCTATTGAAAGAAAAGGAAAAGGATTGAGTGTGGAAAGACGCAAAGGTTTTGATTATCTACACCTCGCAAGCAGATTTAGAAATAGAAAAATAGAACCGTATATAGTCAGTGTTCCCTACACAAAAGAAGAAAACAAGCCCATAAAAACTTCCTCTCATGAAGGGCAGGAAATGGATTATGTTCTTGAAGGCTCTCTGAATATGTATATTGACAAAAAGGCAGAAACGCTTAATGAGGGAGACTGTATATACTATGATTCATCTCTTCCTCATGGTATGACAGCCGCCAATAACAAAGGGTGTAAATTCCTTGCTATATTAATTAAATAAGGCGTTATAATGTTTTTAGTAGCTTGCAAAACTTTGTTATAAAAAAGTAAATAATTATTGACTTATTCTATAATAAGTGTTAATCTTTTTAGGTAAGTCAATTAATAAATGGAGACATAATGTTAAAGCTTATCCGATTTCTCAAACCTATGGCAATAATGCTTTGCGCGGTTGTTATATTAGTAGCTTCGCAGGCGACTGCCGAACTTTTTTTACCTGAAATTATGACGGATATAGTTATCGAAGGTATTTCTTTAGATTACGAGCCCATGTATGAGCATGAGGTTATGAAAAATCCCTTTGGCAAAATTGATGTCACCGGCGAGGTTGAGGGTTTTGATGAAAACACTATTCCTGTTTTTGAAATGCAAGATGGGTTCAGCACCGTAGACCTAAAAAGGAAATGGAATGAATTATACGGCGATGAAATAGACTTTAACTTTAATGATATCCCGGTCAAAGACTCAAAAGAATTATTTAATGAAATTATCATACCGTTTATGGACGGTTTGAGGCCTTATCAATTTTACAAAATGAACGAGGGAAAGGGTTATTATGACTCTGATTATTATCATGATTTTGACGATTATCCCATGGATACGCAAATTAAGGTGGAACACGCCATAAACAGACTCATAGATTTTGACACATTGAAATCTGCCACAGGTTCGGTAACTGTTGACACATTCTTAGAAATGTTCAAGGAAGATAAAGAAGAGGGCGAAGACGAAGGCGTATGGCGGGAAAACGAGAATGCCAGAAAACTTCTTGTATCTTGCATAAGTTCCATGAAAAAGTCACCTCAAGGAAACATTCTTCCTATTCCGGTTTTATCAGACAGCAACGGAAATGCAATCCTTGACGAGAACAATGATTACATAAGACTTGAAGTTAACGCTTACGGAAAGCCTATTGATGTCACAAAAATACATTATCTTATAGATGATGAAACCTTAAGACCAAAGCCTTTTCCCGATTATGAATTGATAATCTGTAATGAAGTTTTAGGGTTTGCTTTTATATATGAAGGCGAGAAATGGATAAACAATAAGCTGGGTACAACAAAAGAAGAGGCTGATGAGCTTGCTACCGTTAGCGAGCCGCAAACAGATTTGGAAATATTGATGGAGTATCTGAAGCTTTCCCCAAGAGGAGGCGCTCCGGCATTAAAAGAGAGAAAAACCGAATTTACCGCCGAGGACATACTTATTCCTGACGGGGTGACAATCCAAATGGCCGACTTTAATTACATAGCAAGAAAGGGCGGCGCCATGTTGTTATTAACTATTTTCGCATCAACTTGCGCCATAGGCGCTATGATGATAAGCGCAAGAGTAGCCGCTAATTTTTCAGGAATTCTCAGAAGTCAAGTATTTACAAAGGTTGAATCGTTTTCACTTGTGGAAATTGATGCTTACACTACGCCAAGCCTTGTTACAAGAAGCACAAATGACATCAGTCAGATTCAAAATGTATTCCTTTTGGTTTTGAGAACGGCTCTTGCGGCGCCGATTACTATTATTGGCGGTATGACACTTGCAATGAGGAAAAATGTACAAATGACACTTGTTCTTTTGTATTGTCTTCCTGTTTTAGTAATTGCTGTTCTTGTGGCGTCTAAACTTGTATATCCCATAATCAAATTAATTCAACAAAAGGTTGACCAGCTCACTCAGATTATGCGTGAATCCATAACCGGCATTAGAGTTGTGAGAGCCTTTAATCAGCAGGAGAGGGAAAGAAAGCGGTTTGAGGTTATGAACAAGGCAACATCAAGACATTCTATCACCGTTAACAGGTTTACAGCGGCGTTAGCTCCGCTTATCGCTGTGGTTATGAACTGTGTTATGGTAGGTATTATGTGGGTTGCGGCTGTGGGAATAGCGAACAATACCGTAGATGACGTAGGCAGCATGATGGCTGTTATACAATACGCCACACAAATTATGATTGCTCTTATTATGCTTGCGACTGTTATTGTCGTATATCCCAGAGCAAGCGCATCCTCATGGAGAATAAATCAAGTTCTTAGAACTGAGACAGCCATTAAAGACGCCCCCGACGCCGAGGACAAGAGCAAAGATCAGGGCAGAGTTGAATTCAAGAATGTAAATTTCAAGTATTCCCAAGAACAAACCAAGAACACCTTGGAAGATATAAGTTTTGTTAGTGAAAAGGGTAAGGTTACCGCTATTGTGGGCGGAACCGGCAGCGGAAAGTCCACAATAATAAATCTTATTCCCAGATTTTATGATATACAAGAGGGTAATTTATTAATAAATGAACAATCCGTAAAGGAAATGCCCCAAGAAGAGCTTAGAGCAAAGATTGGCTTTGTCCCACAAAAAGCAGTACTGTTTTCAGGCACAATAAGAGAAAACCTTAAATACGGAAAACCTGACGCTACTGACGAGGAAATATGGGAGGCTTTAAGAATTGCGCAAAGCGATACCTTTGTCGCAAACAAGGAAAGCGGGCTTGATTCATGGGTTGAGCAGGGTGGAAGGAACTTCTCGGGCGGACAAAAACAAAGACTGAGTATAGCTCGGGCTGTTGTGAGAAGGCCGGAAATTTACATATTTGACGATTCATTTAGCGCGCTGGACTTCAAAACAGACGCCAAACTAAGGTCAGCGTTGAAAACTATAACACAAAATTCCACTGTTATCATTGTTGCTCAAAGAATAGGCACAATTATGGATGCGGACACGATTATTGTACTTGATGATGGAAGAATAGTAGGCAAGGGCAAGCATAACGAGCTACTGAAGAACTGCCAGCTTTATAAAGATATAGCTTTATCACAATTTAGCGAGGAGGAGATTGGAATATGAAAGACGATATGAACAACAACGAATCAACTCCTCGTAAAGGAATAGACATAGGCGCCGCATTGGGCGCAAGCGGACCGCAGGTCGGACTCAAGGTCAAAAAAGCAAGAGACTTTAAGGGAACGATGAAGAGGCTTTTCAAATATCTGAAGCCTCAATATCCTCCTCTTATAGCTATGATTATTATTGCGGGTATCGGAGCTTGGTTTGCTGTTTGGGCTCCGGATATTATGAAAAAGATAACAAACCACCTTGTGGAAAGCATACAGTTTTTCAAAGAGGTTGATTTAAGCTATGTCGCCAACATTGCATGGACATGTGTATCATTATACGCCTTAAATGCGTTATTTATGTTCACAAGCAATCTTATCGGCGCTACAACAAGCCAAAAAATAGTAGGGCGTTTGCGTACTGACTTGAAAGAAAAATTGGACAAAGTGCCTTTATCATATTTTGACCAACAATCCACAGGCGATATCATATCTCGTGTAACAAATGACATAGAGATGGTGTCGGTTACTATTCAGGAAAGTTTTGTTCAAATAATAACTGCTACGATGACAGTAGTTGGCGTGTTCGCTATGATGATGAGGCTTGATTATGTTCTTGCTTTTGTGGTGCTTTTGAGCTTGCCTTTACTCGGTCTTTTGACAAGATTTATCATAAAGAAAAGTCAGAAAGAGTTTTCCAATATGCAATACTATACAGGACTCATTAACGGTCATATAGAGGAGATTTATTCCGGGCATAAAGTAATAAAATTGTATTCTCATGAGGAAGAGAGCATAGAGGATTTTGAAAAAATAAACAAAAAGCTCAAGCTTGCCACAAGAAAAGCCCAGTTTTTGGCTGGATGTATTCTTCCCACCCTGAAGTTTGTCAACAACTTGAACTTCGTGGCTATATCAGTTTTCGGCGGACTCAGAGCTGGGACAGGTCTTGTAAGTATAGGAGACATACAAGCCTTTATACAGTATACAAGGCAGTTTGCCCAACCCATAGAGAATGTCAGCAACATAGCCAACACCATACAGACAGCTGTTGCAGCAGCAGAAAGAGTCTTTAGTATGCTTGAACTTGATGAGATGGTCCCCAATAAAGATCATGCCGATGTATCCAATATAGTCGGGGAAGTAGATTTCAAACATGTATCTTTTTCTTATAATAAGGAACAAGAACTCATAAAAGACTTTAATCTTCATGTAAATGCTGGAGAATCAGTTGCCATAGTCGGTCCCACGGGCGCAGGCAAAACAACAATGGTCAATCTTCTTATGCGATTTTACGATGTGGACAAAGGAAGTATCACCATTGACGGAAAAGACATCAGAGATTATCACAGAAACGACTTAAGAAGTATATACGGAATGGTTTTACAGGATACATGGCTGTTTGAAGGTACAGTTGCAGAAAATATAGCTTATGGAAATCCGAGCGCTACAAGAGATGAGATTATAGACGCTTCGAAGAAAGCCTACGCTCATAACTTTATTGAAAGTATGGAGCATGGTTACGATACAGTATTGGGCGACGATGCCGGCAACATTTCTCTGGGTCAGAAACAGCTTATTACTATTGCAAGAGCCATACTCAAAAATCCAAGAATAATCATATTGGACGAGGCCACAAGCAGTGTTGATACAAGAACTGAAAAATTTATTCAAAGCGCTATGCTTGCCATGATGGAAGGAAAGACCAGCTTTGTTATTGCCCACAGATTATCTACCATTAAGAGCGCCGCCATGATACTTGTCATGAATCAAGGAGAGGTTGTGGAAACTGGAAGTCATGATGAGCTTATGGAAAAAGGCGGATTTTATAGCGACTTATATAAAAGCCAGTTTTTAGGAAACAGCCCCGATGATTTTGGAGAAGTTGAAAATTCAGAATTTATACAAACATAAGCCAGTTTTTTGGAATTAAAGGGAATATTTGTTTGGAAATAACTCTTAATTATGTTATAATATCACAAGCTCAACAGGGTTTTCGGAGGTTTTTTTAATGCCCACATTTTTCAATAAGGTTTTTGAAGATGCAAGTCCGGTGGCGCCGCTAGGATTGGTCGTACTAGAAGGCGCAAAAGATTTAGGAAAGCTTATTGACTCATTTTTGGTACAATGGTACAATAGAGATATAGGAAAGAAAA
>CAZVHD010000101.1:0-6193 GCA_964626765.1 uncultured Christensenella sp. | reverse complement strand
TCCTGAAGTTTATAAACAAATAAAGACAATAAATAAAAAAAATGTTAGCTGTTTTATAGAAATCAATCCTACACAAATGATGTAAATAAAATATAAGAGGTACAACAATGGCATTGAGAACAATTTTCAAAGACGATGACGACACGCTTTTCAAAAAGACCAGAACGGTGGAAAAATTTGATAAGAGATTATCCGATTTACTAGACGACATGAAAGAAACCATGAATCATGCCGATGGAGTGGGTCTTGCTGCTCCACAGGTGGGATTATTAAGAAGAGTGGCGGTCATTGATGTAGATGACATTTATCTTGAAATGGTGAATCCAATAATAATATCGTCAGAAGGCGAGCAAATTGATGTTGAGGGATGCCTCAGTGTCTCGCCCTCAAAGAACTGCAAGGTGTTGAGACCAAAAAAACTTGTTGTTGAAGCGTATGATAGAAAAGGTCAAAAATATAAAAAGGAACTTGAAGATATGGCGGCAAGAGCATGCTGTCACGAGATAGACCATCTTGACGGGATACTGTTTTATCAAAAAAAATATAAAGAGGAAAAGAAAGATAAATGAAACTAGTTTTTTTTGGAACTCCAAAATTTGCTGTCAAGCCGCTTGAGAGCATATTGAAAAGCAGACACGAAATTGTTGCGGTAGTCACTCAGCCAGACAAAGTTAACCGACGGGGCAAACAAATGGCAAAAAGCCCTGTCAAGGAATTTTGTTTGAAGAATAATCTTAAGGTTTTGCAATTTGAAAAAATAAAAGAGCTTTCGGCAGTAAATACGCTGAAAAAACTCAATGCGGACATAATGGTTAGCTGCGCATACGGGCAGATATTTTCCCGTGAGATTATTGATATGACCCCACATGGAATAATCAATATTCACGCATCGCTTCTTCCAAAATACAGAGGGCCGTCGCCTGTGCAGTGGGCTCTTATCAACGGTGAAAAAACCGTTGGAGTGACTACTATGAAAACTGTTATGGAAGTGGACGAAGGCGAAATGATTTTGCAAGAATCAATTGAACTTGAGGGGTGGGAAAACTCTCAGGATGTTTTAGAAAAACTCAGCTTCATATCAGCCGAAATTATCGTAAAGACTCTGGACCTTATTGAAGAGGGTAAGGCAAAATTTATAAAACAAAATGAAAATGAAGCCACTTATTGCAAAATGCTTAAGAAACAGGATGGAAAAATTGACTTTTCAAAAACAGCAACAAAGCTTGTCAATTTCATAAGGGGTATGAACCCATGGCCCTCGGCTTTTACCTATACAACTTACGGTATGCTTAAGATTAAACAGGCGGATATAGCAAAAATAAACCCTGAAGGCGATTTTCACCCCGGAGAGGTTGTGGTATCAGACGATAAAAAAGGTTTTATTGTCAAGTGCGGCGAAGGGTTTTTGAATATAAAAAGAGTCCAGGGCGAAAGCGCAAAGGAAATGGACGCCAAAGATTATTTAAGAGGAAAGAAAATAGAAAAAGGGACAATTTTATGACCTTAATAAAAGCAAATCTAGCTGATTTAAGTTATGATAAGATGGATTTTTTAATTGAATGGGGGTGTAAACCATTCAGAAAAGACCAACTTTTTGATGCAGTTATGCAGTTTAAGAGTTATGATGAGATATCCAATCTACCAAAAGAAGTTATCAATAAATTGAAAGAGAACTTTTTTGACCACGCTCTGAAAGTGGAAAAGACCATTGACGGAAAGGACGGTGTGCAAAAGTTTCTCTTCAGGCTTAATGATAGCAATATAATAGAAGGTGTTTTCATGCCCCACAATTATGGCAATACCCTTTGCGTATCAACTCAGATAGGATGCAGAATGGGTTGTTCGTTTTGCGCATCAGGTCTTAATGGTCTTGTGAGAAATCTTACAGCAGGTGAGATTCTGTCCCAGGTTCTCTCAATTAATCGCATAAAAGGCGGAGACAAAAACAAAAGAGCCATAACAAATGTGGTTCTTATGGGCAGCGGAGAACCCCTTGATAATTTTGACAACACAATAGACTTTCTTAAGATGATATCCCATCCCAAAGGTATAAATATAAGCCTTAGGAACATATCCCTTTCCACATGCGGAATACCCCCAAAGATTATTGAGCTTGCCGATTTGAGTTTGCCCGTTACTTTGTCAATATCATTGCATGCGGCAACGGATAAAAAAAGAAATAAGATTATGGAAATAAACAAGGCGTACAATCTTTTTAGTGTTATTGAGGCAGCAAAGTACTATTTTGAAAAGACAAAAAGGCGTATTATTTTTGAATATGCTCTTATCGACAACGAAAACAGCGACGAACAAAGCGCCGAAGAGCTTGCAAGGCTAATAAGAGGGCTCAATTGTCATGTAAATTTAATAAACCTAAATCCTGTAAGAGAAAAAGGTCACAGGGGCGTGAGTAACCAAAAAATAAAAGATTTTATGGCGGCGCTTGATAGAAATAATATCTCAAACACATTGAGAAGGTCAATGGGAAATGACATAGACGGAGCTTGCGGACAGCTCAGAAACTCTTATATAAAGGAGGGAAACGCTCATTAAAGGTCAAATAGTAAAAGCTGTGGCGTCAAGGTATACAATCATGACAGCGGAAAAGTCAAAATATATATGCAATATACGCGGCAAGCTTAAAAGAGATGAAGATGTCTATGTGGGAGACTATGTGGAAGTTGAGGGTATAAAAGACAACACGGGCATCATAGAAAAGATATATCCTCGCAAAAACGCTCTTATCAGACCTCATGTCAGCAATATAGACAAACTTATTATTGTTGTCGCGCCAGTGCCCAGACCCGATTGGATGCTTGTTGACAAACTTATGGTGAGTTGCTATATTGAAAATATCCAGCCCGTACTTTGTTTTCATAAGGCGGATTTAATAGATGACAGTGAAATTACTAATCTCATAAAACCGTACTCCGAGCTTATAAAATGCTTAAGGACAAGTACATTGGATAAGGATATTGGCCTAAAAGAACTATATGAAGTTATGCAAAAAAGTCTTGTCTGTTTTGCGGGACAAAGCGCAGTGGGCAAGTCATCTATCATTAATGAAATCTTTGGCAAAGAGATTATGGAAGTGTGCGATGTCAGCCCAAAAGTCCAAAGGGGTAAGAATACAACAAGACATATTGAGGTGTTTGATTGGGGCGATGGAAGAGTTGTGGATACATGCGGTTTTTCGATGCTTGAGTTGGACGAACTCTTACCGGAAGAGCTAACATACTATTATGAGGAATATGTGAGTCTTATGCCCGAATGTAGGTATAAAAACTGCTCTCACATCAATGAGCCGGGTTGCGCTGTTAAAAAGGCGGTGGAAAAAGGCGAACTATCAAAAGATAGATACTTTAGATATATATCCATTTATAATGAACTCAAGGAGAAACAGGATGAAAAATACTGAGATTAAAATAAGCCCATCCATACTTTCAGGGGATTTTGCCGATATGGCGTCCGCTGTTAAGAATGTGGAAAAGTGGGGCGGAGATATGGTGCACTGTGATGTTATGGACGGTGTTTTTGTTAAGAATTTGACATTTGGAATGCCAATGATAAAGGCGTTGAGAAAAAGAACAAATCTTCCACTTGATGTTCACCTTATGATAGTGGAGCCCGAAAGATATATCAATGAATTCATAGAAAGCGGAGCGGACATAATAACTTTTCACCCCGAAGCCAGTTCAGACCCCTTACAAACGCTTAAAGATATCAGAGATAAAGGTGTCAAGGCGGGGATTGTTTTTAATCCGGATGTGGAAATAGACCGTTACAAGGATTTGTTTTTCTATTGTGATATGATTTTGGTTATGGGAGTATACGCAGGACTTGGAGGTCAGAAATTCATAGAGAGCACACTTGAGAAATTAGCCAAGTTAAAAAATTATCTTAAGGGAATGAAACTTGATATACCAATAGAAATAGACGGAGGAATCAATGAGGATAATGTAGCAAGTGTTATAGAAAAGGGAGCAAGCATAATAGTTGCCGGAAGCAGCGTTTTCAAATCTCCCAACCCCGAAAGGACAATAAGAAACTTGAGGTCTCACCATAACTAAGAGGTCTGCATATAATGCACATAGATAAAAAAGGAGTGTGCTTTATGAGAATAATGTGTATTAATTGTCCGGCTTTTTTGAAACCTATATTAAGATTGTTTGTGAGAAAAACAAAGAATTGAAAAGGCTTGCAATAAATCAATAAATCTGCAATAATTTATTTTATGAATACAAAAGATATAAAAGAAATATATAAAAGATTGTCTTCTTTGCATCCAGACGCCAAATGCGAACTGAATTTCAGTACGCCTTTTGAGCTTTTGATAGCGGTTATTTTATCTGCGCAATGTACGGATAAAAGAGTTAATATCATAACGGACAAGCTCTTCAAGACATATAATAAGCCTGAAGATTTTGCAAACTTAACTGTGGATGAGCTCAAAGAGTTCATATTCAGTTGCGGTTTTTATAATAATAAAGGAAAGAATATCATTAAGATGAGCAAGGCCCTTATGGAAAAGCACAACGGTGAAGTTCCCCAAACTATGGAAGAGCTTGTTGCTTTGGACGGAGTGGGAAGAAAGACCGCAAGCGTGGTCTTAACGGTTGCTTTTGGAGTGCCGGCAATGCCCGTTGATACCCATGTATTAAGAGTGTCAAGAAGATTGGGGTTGGCAAAAAGCGTAACTGCCGATAAAGTGGAAAAGGAGCTTATGAATATTATCGAGAAAGAAGATTGGCACGATTTTCACCATTATCTTATATTCCATGGAAGATATATTTGTCATTCCAGAAAACCGGATTGCAAAAAATGCAATCTTACAAACTATTGCAATTTTTATAAAGAGAACAAAAGGGAGGATACTGTATGAATAAATTATTAAACAAAAGGCGTCTTGCGGAGAATGTCATTGAATATGTATTTGACGCTAAAGATGTTGTAAGAAACGCGAAAGCCGGACAGTTTGTCATCTTAAGGGTTGATAAGGACGGTGAAAGAGTACCTTTTACTATTTGCGATTATGACAAGGAAAAGGGAACGCTTACTCTGCTTGTGCAAACAGTGGGATATACTACTGCAAAACTTGCAAAGCTTGAAGTTGGAGACACCATCCATGACCTTGTGGGACCTTTGGGAAACCCAACTGATTTAAGCCATGCGAAAAGAGTTTTGCTTGTGGGCGGGGGCATAGGAACAGCCGTTATTTATCCTCAAAGCAAGCAGCTGAAAGAGCTCAACAAAAGAGTTGATGTCATACTTGGAGCAAGGGATAAAAGTCTTTTAATGTATGAAGAGGAATTTGCAAAAAATTGTGAAAATGTATATATTATGACCGACAACGGGTCAAAAGGCGAAAAAGGTTTTGTAACGGACAAGCTCAAACAGCTTGTGGAAAGCGGAGAAAAGTACGATGTAGTATTTGCTGTGGGTCCGCTTGTAATGATGAAAGCGGTAAGCGATGTCACAAGAGAATACGGCATCGAAACAGTAGTCAGCATGAATTCCATTATGGTGGACGGGACAGGCATGTGCGGAGGCTGCAGAGTGTCTGTTGGCGGCGAGACAAAATACTCCTGTGTTGACGGACCTGAGTTTGACGGTCACAAGGTGGACTTTGACGAGGCGATTGCAAGGTCAACTTTCTATAAAGATCAAGAAGAAGAACAATTCTGCAAAATAAGAGGATAAGAGGAGAAAGGTTATTATGAATAAGGTAGAAAGACAACATGTAAGAGAGCAGGATGCAGAACTCAGAGCAAAGAATTTTGACGAAGTGGCGCTAGGGTTTGACGAAAAAACAATGCTTGTGGAAGCGTCCAGATGCCTAAACTGCAAAACAGCGCCTTGCAAAAAAGGTTGCCCTGTGGGTGTCAATATACCCGAATTTATTATGGAATTACAAAAGAATAATGCGTTGAAAGCAAATGAAATAATAAAAAAGACAAACACGCTTCCGGCTGTTTGCGGAAGGGTTTGCCCTCAAGAAGAGCAATGCGAAAAGTATTGTGTCAGAAAAGCAAAACTAGGCGGTTCTGTCGCAATTGGCGCGTTGGAAAGATATTCGGCTGACGCCGGCCTTAAGGACGAAAAGAAAGTAAGCCCTACCGATAAAAAGCTTGACATAAAAGTCGCAATAGTTGGAAGCGGTCCGAGCGGTCTTTCATGCGCGGGCGAACTGGCT
>CAZVHD010000100.1:0-6208 GCA_964626765.1 uncultured Christensenella sp. | reverse complement strand
CATATTGCCATATTAACAAATCTCGCTCCCGACCATATGGAAAGGTATAAAAGTTTTCAAGATTACATAGAAGTTAAAAAGAACATATTCAAAAAGCAGACAGAAAAGGATTATGCGATATTGAATATTGACGATAAGTTTGTAAGAAATACTTATAATGCGTGTAACGCCAAGGTTTTGCCAATCAGTACTAAAAAGAAAATGTCGCCAGTTTATATAAAAGATAATTATTTCTTTTGGGAAGACCAGGCTTTGTGTCATGTGAAAGAGGCGCGCTCAAGAGGAGAGCACAACCGATATAATCTTTTATTCGCCATTAATACCGCCTTAATTTTGGGCTGCAACAGAGAACATATGCTAAATTTAATACGAGATTACGCTCCTCTTCCGCATAGGGTTGAATATGTGACAACAATAAGAGGAAAGAGCTTTTATAACGATTCAAAAGGCACCAATATTCATTCATGCCGCTTTGCTATAAATGCTCTTGAGGGGGATACGGGCCTTATTATGGGGGGTTGTGATAAAAATGAGGATTATTGTGAGTTTTTTGAAAATATAGACCAAAAAGTAAAGTATATCACCGCAACGGGAAGTAATGCAGAAAAAATATGCGCTCAAGCTCTAAAGATGGGCTTTTGCGACATCAGCCTTGAAGAGACTCTTGAAGAATGTATATATAAACTTATGGAAAAGGATATTATAAATGTCTTATTCTCGCCATCCGCATCTAGTTTTGACTGATATAAAAACTATATGGAAAGGGGAGATTATTTCAAAGGTTTGGTTTATGAAATTAAGCCGTAACATAGCTTTATCTACAATCTTTTTGGGTCTTTTTGGCATTGTTATGATATATTCAGCGAGTTCGTACTCGGCAAAATTGGATTTTAACGATGAATTCTTTTATGTCAAAAAGCAAGCCATAGCCTTTGTTGCAGGGGTAGCCGTTATGTTTGCGGGAGCAAAATTAAATCTTGAATATCTTAACAAATTCAAGTGGGTAATACTTATTTTCTCCATTGTAATTTTAGGGCTTGTATTTATACCTGGTTTAGGCGTTGAAAGTTATGGAGCCACAAGGTGGCTGAATCTGGGGTTTACAACTGTGCAACCTTCGGAGTTTGCAAAGTTCGGGCTTATGATTTTTCTTGCCGGATATCTCTATGAAAACCCTCCCAAAAAGTTTATAAATTTAATTGTACCCTTGATATGCGGGCTGGGAGTTTGTGTTCTTATTATGCTTGAGCCTAATATGTCAATAACAATGTGTGTAGGGCTTGGTCTTTTAATAATGCTTTATATAGCGGGAACTTCTAAAAAATGGTTTGTTATTTTATTCTTGTGCGTTCTTGTCGCCGTACCTTTGATGATATTCCTTGAGCCATATAGAGTAAAGAGGTTTACCGCATTTATAAATCCATGGCAGAACCCTCAAGCCGAAGGATATCAGCTTATACAATCGTATTATGCCCTTGGCGGAGGCGGTCTTTTTGGTGTGGGACTGTTTCGGAGTCAGCAAAAATACCTGTTCTTACCTTTTGCAGAAAGCGATTTCATATTTTCTGTTATCGGAGAGGAGTTGGGTCTTTTTGGTTGTCTTTTTGTTATGGCGGTGTTTGCTGTTTTGATTTTTAGCGGGATAAGAGTGGCTCTTCGCTCCAAATCATTTTATCATACTCTTCTTGCCACGGGGCTCACTGGAATTATGGGTTTGCAAACGCTTATAAATATGGCGGTTGTGACCGGCGCCATTCCGCCAACCGGGCTGCCTTTGCCTTATATAAGCGCCGGAGGAACTGCTCTTATGACATATATGTTCGTTTCAGGCATTCTGATAAACATAGCTTCACCAAAGCCAAAATCAAACCATACTATGTAATGTTAGCTAAAAAAATGGAGTGATATAATGGCAAAATTGGTGATAAACGGCGGTAATCGCCTTTATGGCAGTGTAGAAGTGCAGGGCGCAAAAAACGCCGTGCTTCCTCTTTTTGCAGCTGCCATGCTAACAGATGAAAAAATTATAATAAAGAATGTTCCCAATTTAATAGATGTACATAATATGTCAAAAATACTCTCGGCTCTTGGGGCGGAGATAAAAATTCAATCAGGAAAAGCTGAAATCTCGGCTGTTAATCTTAAATCCTCGGAGATAGCTCATATATTGGCAAAGGAGTTGCGTAGCTCAATTTTTCTTTTAGGTCCTGTGCTGGGGCGACTTAAACAGGCAAAGGTGGCATATCCCGGAGGATGTGATATAGGTCTAAGACCAATTGATATCCATCTCAAAGCTCTAAAAGAGATGGATGTAAAGATTGTTGAAAGGTCAGGTTACATATATTGCGACGCTTCTAAAATGAAACCCACAGAACTTATGCTTGACTATCCAAGCGTTGGCGCAACTGAGAATATAATGCTTGCTGCGGTTATGCTGAAGGGAAAAACAAATATAATGAATGCGGCAAGAGAACCTGAAATAGTTGATTTGCAAAACTTTATCAACGCTATGGGCGGTAACATAAAAGGCGCAGGAACTCCCTTTATTGAAATAGAAGGAGTTGAAAGACTTCACGGAACCGAATATAAGGCCATGGCAGACAGAATTGCCGCAGGAACTTATGCCATAGCGGCGGCTATGTGCGGCGGAGAAATTGTTCTAAAAGGGTGTAAAGCCGAATACATACAGTCCCTAGTCTCCAAATTATCCAAAACCTCTTGCAATATAACGCAGATAGGTGATAATATAGAGATAGTAGCGAAGAATAAAAGGGAAGCCATCGAATACATAGAAACTCAACCTTATCCCGGCTTTCCAACAGACCTTCAGGCTCCTATTATGGCGTTGCAGACTATTTCACATGGCGTAAGCGCAATAACCGAAAATATCTTTGAAAACAGATATAAGCATGTTTGCGAACTATTAAAAATGGGCGCAAACATCAGAGTGAAAGGTAGAACAGCAATCATCAGGGGTGTGGACCGTCTTAGCGGAGCCGAAGTAAGCAGTCAAGATTTGAGAGGGGGAGCCTCCCTGGTTCTTGCCGGACTAAACGCAATAGGCACAACCATAATCAGCAATATATACCACATTGACAGAGGATATGAGGATATAGAAAAGGTACTGAAAAAACTTGGAGCGGACATAAGGAGAGTATGAAAAAAAAGTATATTGCTTTTGTCACAGGGTTATTGCTCATTGCAATAATCGTAGTGTTTGGCAACTTATTTTTAATTAAAAGCGTAGATGTTGTCTTTATTAACAAACCTGAGTTTGCTGATGAAGACAACATAATAAACGCGTCAGAAATCTCAATAAATACAAATATCTTTAATATTAACGATGAAAATATCAAGGATAATATAAATTCATATTATGACAACAATTCCCTTGCGGTTTTAGACATTGAGAGAGTTTTTCCCAATAAGGTTGTTATTCATGTAAAAGAAAGAAAACCCGTGCTTATCGTTCCGTATGCCGAAGAGGATGGGGATGAATGTGTACCAACCGACATAAATTTTCAAATGGTTAAAAAGCAGAATAAATCTGATATAGACTATGACTCAATCCAAATAAAAGGCTTGGCGGTGCAAAATACCTTCAATAACTTTTCTTTTCGTCAAATAAACAGTATTATGACAGCTTTTACTGATATGAACTTTACTGATGATATGCTTGTGGCGTTCATAAAAGAAATTGTTGTGAATGATGATTATATCCGAATTGTCTTAAGGCATGGAGATTCTGTTTTTGATATTGAACTTGTTCAAGACAAGGATATTTATGACAGCGCAGTGGAGGCGTATCATAGCTTTTTAGACCTTGATTATGACAGCAGAAATGTCTGCCATATAACTGTCTGAATTTTTTCTTTTATTCCTTATATTAAGCTTTTATAACAGCAAAAAGAACATTTGCTTTATTGACATATACTATATACTAATATATAATTAAAGTTAATATAGCTGGAGTGGAATTTATGTTAAAAAGTAGGGATATGGCTGTACTTGATATCAGCTCGGAATATATGAGCCTAATTGTTTGCGACACAAGGAGTCAATATCCTGTTGTTTCGGCTTATGCAAAGCAAAAATACTCGGGATTTCAAGACGGTGAGTTTTTAAG
The DNA here is from genome assembly GCA_964626765.1 of uncultured Christensenella sp. Lineage (GTDB taxonomy): Bacteria > Bacillota > Clostridia > Christensenellales > DTU072 > DTU072. Next base: position 2,082 of record CAZVHD010000100.1, on the reverse strand, counting down.
CCCTGATGAGGTATATCCAACCATAAAAAGTCTCATTGAAAGCGTGTATTTGAGGTTCAAAATTAAGGTTAAGAAGATTTTTGTATCCATTCCCGCAGAGTTCACCTGCATTGTCAATAAGAGCGTGGAAAAAGACATAAACAAGAGAGTTAAGGAAAAGGATATAGAAGAGCTTTTTGAAATTGGCAACACATATCAAAGCCATAACATATTTGAAGCTGTAGATATGCAAGGAATATATTATAAAACAAATTCAAACCCCAAAAGACTTATTGACCCTGTGGGAGAGGAGTGCGACACTATTTTTGCAAAACTATGCTACATCCTTGCCGAAAGGTATTTCACCGATACCATAAGAGAGGTCATGAAAACTCTTAAGCTCAAATATGATTTTGTGTCGTCGGTTATATCTCAAATAAAGCATATATCCGAAAAGAACAAAATTGATGTATTTCAGCATTCCATACATATTGATATGGGATACCTTACGACAGCTGTCTGTTATTTTATTGGCAACAGACCGGTTGATTTGAAGACCTTTTCAATCGGGGGCGGAAGCGCCGCGGGAGATATTACTCTGGTTACGGATATACCTTTTTCGCATAGTTACAAGCTATATAAAAAAGCCAATTTGAATTTGCAGCCAAAAGATGACGACCTGTACTATATCCATTCCGATAAAGAAGACTTTTCATATGAGGTCAAAACCATAAACGCCATTTTAGAAGAGCGTATATATAACATTGGCGAGCACCTGGCTGCCGCTATTTATAACACCGGCGTTGATATGCAGCAAGGCGTTCAAGTATATTTAAGCGGATGTTCGCTTTGTGAAAACAGAGGAGTAAGGGAAATTCTTGAGGCTGCAATAGGTAACAAAATAAGCATAGAAAAAGAGGATTTATTTGATAATGTCAGTACGGAAAATTTGTCCGTTGGAGCATTAATTAAATAATCAAATAAAATAACTAAAGGAAAATCAGGAGGACAATAAATGAACGCTACAAAAGATATAGTCAGCATCAAAATTATGGGAATCGGCGGAGGCGGATGTAATGCAGTAAACCGTCTTATCAGCGCCAATGTAGAAGGTGTTGAATTTATTGCCGCAAATACTGATATGGTTGCATTAAACGGTAGCAATGCCGATATAAAGATACAACTTGGCGAAAAGCTGACTAAAGGACTTGGCGCAGGCTCTATTCCCGAAGTTGGCGAGGATGCCACACGAGAAAGTAAAGAGCAGATAGTCAACGCCATAAAAGACGCAAATCTTCTCTTTTTGACCGCTGGAATGGGCGGAGGAACAGGAACGGGAGGAATACCTGTTGTTGCAGAGATTGCTCGGGAGCTCAATGTTCTCACCATAGCTGTTGTTACAAAACCCTTTGAATATGAAGGCAGGCGAAAAACTAAGCTTGCGGAGATAGGCATAGAAAAGCTTAATGAGCATGTTGATGTTCTTGTGGTCATACCAAACGAGATGGCTTTCAAGTATGTGCCACAGTCCACACCGCTCTATAAAGTCGTTCAAATAGCCGACGATGTGTTACATAATAGTATTATTGGTATAACCGATATTGTAGTAAAACCTTCGCTTATAAATTTAGATTTTGCAGATATAAGAACCGTTATCAGAAATATGAAAACCGCTCATATCGGCATAGGCAAGGCAAAAGGTGAAAACAGGGTTTTGAACGCTTTGAAGCAGGCGGCAAACTCTCCGCTTTTGGAATCGGATATTGAGGGCGCAACTCAAATCATTGTAAATGTGACTGCTGATATGAAAATAAACGGAAATGAAGTCAAAGAGGCGCTTTCATTAATAAATCAGGTTGCAGACATTGACGCCAACATTATTCAGGGTATGGGTTTTGATGATTCTCTTGAAGAAGAAGTAGTGGTAACATTAATAGCTACAGGCTTTAATAATAATAAAAACGCTGTACCGAACACATCGGATGTATTATATAACAAAACCGAAAATCAAGCGCAGGCTTTAAGTATGAATGATGAAGAAATAAACAACAGCACTTCGCCATTTAATCTTAAAAAAGAACAAAAAGAAGATGATAATGAAAA
>CAZVHD010000099.1:0-6225 GCA_964626765.1 uncultured Christensenella sp. | reverse complement strand
CGATACGCCGCCACCTATTATAACAACGTCGGGGCGAAATATATTTATTAAGTTCACAACTCCCGTTCCTATGTCTGTTACATATATTTTTACAAGCTTTCTGCCTTCGGCATCGTTTTACTTTGAGGCCTCAAAACAGGTTTTTCCACTGACTTTACCATATTCTTTTGCAATATTATGCATTATGGTGTCAGGATTTTTTTTCATGGCTCTTTTGGTGTCTCGAATAAGAGCTGACGCTGATGCGTAAACTTCCCAGCATCCTCTTCTGCCACATGTGCACTTTTCCCCGTTTATTCTTATTACCATATGTCCGGCCTCTGCGCCTGCTCCCCGTCTTCCGGAATATATTTTGCCGTCAATAATAATACCTGTGCCGACTCCTGTGCCCAATGTGACAAAAATACAATCCTTATAACCCTTGCCGCTTCCGAATCTGTTTTCACCAAGAGCTGCGCAGTTGGCATCATTTTCTATCTGAGTATTTATATCCCAAAACTTTTTGAATTCTTCCACTAATGGCACATTGTAAAAATCAAGATTGTTTGCAAAAGTTATCAATCCTTTTTCACGCCATATAGTACCCGGACATCCCATACCCACGGCTTCTATGTCTTCTTTTTTTAGCTTGGCGTCGTCCAATAAGTCCAGACAAAGATTATAAATATTCTTTGCCATAACAGCATATGGCTTGTCCCTGTCAGTGGGGCAAGAGCCTTTTGAGAGTATCTCACCATCATGAGTTATCACACCGCCTTTTATGCTCATACCGCCTACATCAATTCCTATGTACTTTTTCATAATCACACCTCTGAGGTTATTATTGTCAATTGTCCGTTTATATTACCTTTACAGTTCGCAGGTAGAAAAACGGTATTTCCCTTTTGTATAGCTATATCATTTATTGCTCCCTCGCCCTCAACAACCGTGAAACAAATGAAACTCTCTTTGTTGCAAAGAGCCAGTTGGGAATTTATAATATATTCTGTTGTAGAGAAGAAATCGCAACTTATCAAATCTCTTTTTTTATAGTTTTCATGTTTTTGATACTGCCTGTCATTTTGACTTATAATGAGCTTATCGAAGTTCATAACTTCCAGAGCCTGCTTTATGTGAAGGTTTCTTTTGTTGCCCTTCTTGTCAACTCTGTCATAGTCATATACCCTATATGTTACATTACTGTTTTGCTGTACTTCAAGTATCGTCACCCCTCCTCTTATGGCATGCACCACACCTGAAGGAACAAAAAAACAATCCCCTTTTTTGACTTTTACTGAATTTATATACTTTTCTATTTTTCCGCTTTCTAGCGCTGATTCAATTTCTTTTCTATTTGTATTGCGGTTAAATCCAAGATAAATAGCAGCGTCATCTTTGGCTTCGCATATATACCACATTTCGCTTTTGCCAAATTGCCCTTCGTTTATTAGAGCGTATTTGTCATCGGGATGCACTTGAATAGAAAGATTGGATCTAGCGTTAATAAGTTTTATCAGAAGAGGAAAAGAGCTATATTTCATACCTCTTTTTCCCATCAAATCAGGTTGTTTTTCTAAAACCCTTTTTAACTCTCCTTTTAGGCTGCCATTCATAATATATGACTTATCGCTTAGTTCCCAACTTTCAGCTATATTAGTGGTTGGGCTTTGCTTATTCCATTTCTTTGATAAATCATCTCCGCCCCAAATATAATCCTTTGTATCATAGTCCAATAAAAATGGATATAAGTTCATCTTTCACCTTCTTCCACTGTAACATAACTTAGCCTGAAAACATATATAAATCATAATATAATATACATAGAAAGTCAAGAGCATGAACTCCGTTGGCGGACTGCTTAAGCGTGATTTTAGGTGTTATAAGCTTGTATTTTTATGGTAAATAAAAATGCAACAAGAACTCTGATATTTTACAAAGTTCCTGTTACATTTTTATATTTACATTTATATATTATTTTTGCGCTTATTTTCTGTATTTGTCTAAGATGTCTTTTCCTGAAAGTATTTGTCTGACCTGCTCGGCATAGTTTTTCTCAGGTTTTTCTTCTGTTTTAATTTTCTTTGCTGCGGCTAGCTTTTTGGGCGCCTTTTTCTGCGTCGGAGCAGCATATCCTTTTCTCAAATAAGATTCGGAGACCTCAATAAATCCACTGAATTCGGGAGTATAAGGACTTTCCTCAATGCCTATTTCATAAACATCCTTGCCTTTGAGTTTGAGATAGCTAACAATAGGAAGTATGTCACCGTCTCCAAGAGCAAAAGCAATAGCGTCAATACTGCTGTTAAGACCTATAAGAGTGGCGTCTATAACCTGTCTTGTATCAAGCTTATTTCTTCTTCTTGAAGCTATTGGGGTTACTGCGTCATATCCCTTGGCCGCTATGTATTCATTAAAGTCACGGTTTCTCTTAGCAACATAACTATAAAACTTGCAGTTTACGATTTCAAATTCAGCTTCAATTTTTTCAGCTAATTTCTTAAACCCTTCACAGCTTATTCTGAGGCTAGCTAGGTCAACCAGAAGCGCAATTTTTGGTTTATTCATATCAATCCTCCAATCTATATTTGATTATAAAATATTGTTCTCTCTGTAATAGTAGAAAAGGTACTGTTGAGCATATCCACTGAGCTTATCGAACTTTTTAGTTAGAATATCCGCCATATTTCCACAGTTGTTTTGTACGGGCAAGCCCAAATCACGATAAATTCTTTTGCACCAAGTGTCCATGGGAAAGACATCTTCTTTGTGATACGCAAAAAGCAATATACAATCCGCCACTTTTCTGCCCACACCTGTCAAAGTAGTAAGGTGTTTTCGGGCTTTTATTGTGTCCCAATGATACAAATCAAGATCAAAACCATTTTTTATATCAGCTATGGTTTTCACCATGTACTCTGCTCTGTATCCCAGTCCTATTTCCTTATAAAAGTTCACATCCTTTCCCGCCATTTTTTCCAATGTGGGAAAAGCTCTATATCCGCCCATATCCTCGCCTAATCTCTCACATAACCTGTTCAGGATACCTTTGATGCGTGGTATGTTGTTATTTGCGGAAATAATAAAAGAAACGATGACCTCCAACGGGTCCTGATTTAATATCCTGATACCATTTCCGTAATTTACAGCTTTAGATACATATTCATGCTTTTTCAATTCATTTTTTATTGGCTCATAATCTCTATATAAGTCAAAATAATTAATAGCAAAATCTGTATTACTAGAATTTATTATAACACGGTCATTTTCATATTTCAAGTGGCAAATCACATTTTTTGCAACTATTTTGTAAATGTTTCCCGCTTTTTCGTATCTGAAAACTTGACCGCTATCCAAAATATGGCAAATATCGAATTGAGAGGTGTCAAAAACTACTATTTGCCCATTTTGTATACCATAATTCATTCTTTGTATACCCTAACCTCTGTTTATAGAAAAATAAATGATTTTCAAATTAAATTATTATTTTTTATAAAAAAGCGGGATATGCCAATATAAGCTTTTGGCATATCCCTTATGAAACCTAATTGATGTTTAGTTCTCGTAGACATTAACTTTACTAAAATGTCTTTTTCTTGTGCCGCCTTTTTCAAATTTAACGACGCCGTCAATAAGAGCAAACAGTGTATCGTCTTTGCCTTTTCCTACATTAACGCCGGGATGCATTTTTGTGCCCCTTTGCCTTACTAGTATATTTCCGGCAAGAACTCTTTGTCCGTCAGACTTTTTTGGTCCGAGTCTTTTGGATTCACTGTCTCTTCCATTTCTGGTGCTGCCCATTCCCTTTTTGTGGGCAAACAATTGAATCTTAATAAACATATCTATATCTCCTCCATTCTTATAAAGGCATTATAGCCGCTTTGCAAATCCTTAAGTCCTAAGTACATGGTCCTCAGGATTGCCTGCTGTCTTGTTTCCTCTTCTTTGTTTTGAGGTGTTGGACAGCTAAATCTTAAATATCCGTCTTTTCTCTCAAACAATACTTTGTTTTTTGAGACATCCATAAGTCCTATCAACGCTGTTTGTATCACTGCTGACACCGCGCTACATACAATATCTTTTCCTCTTTGTCCATATCCGCTGTGTCCGCTCGATTCAATAGTTTGGATATTGTTACCTTTATGGATAATTTTTACCTTAATCATTAGCCTACGATTTTTGTTATCTTAATTTCAGTATATGGCTGACGATGTCCTTGTTTTTTTCTTACTCTTTTTTTGGCTTTGTACTTAAAGATATTAATCTTCTTTCCCTTACCGTTGTAAGTAACTTCGGCTTCGGCATACACGTCCTTGAGCTTGTCGCCAACAAGAACTTTTCCGTCTTTGTTAAGCATAACAACATCAAGCTTAACTTTCTTTCCGACTTCTTCATTCAAAGATTCTACTTTAACAATAGTATCCTTTTCTACTTTGTATTGCTTTGAGCCAGTTTCAATGATAGCATACATCTTCTGCATCCCTCCTTTTCGGAACTCGCTAAATGGGGTGACTTATATAAAGCGCTTGTAATAACCCTTATTATGCGGCTCATTATAATTTATCACATTATTGAGTTATTTGCAAGGATATTATATTACTATTGTTTATTTTTTTTCATAGTATCTCAAAAAACTATACTATATGAGAATTTTTTGTTATAATTGCTTTTATGAGAAAACTTACCGTATATAGTGAAATAGCGTTCTTTTTGGGAATGACACTTTTATCAATAGGCGTCAATTTTATGATTAAGTCAGATTTCGGCATAAGCCCGGTTCAATCATCGGCTTATGTTTTGTATACAGTTTTCCCAAAAATCACTTTTGGCACTTATAATTATCTCATTCAGTTTGTACTGGTATCAATTCTTTGCATTATAGTTAAAAGAATAAGACTAAGATATTTTCTATCTTTTCTTTCGGCTGTTTTTTATGGATTTACCGTTGATTATTTCACATTCATAATGCTCCCTCTGACAGCGGAAGGCATGGCTATGAGAATTTTATTTTATGTCATAGGTTTTGTCTGTATAGTATTTGCTATTACATTTTTCTTTCGCACAAACATACCCCTTATGCCTTATGACATATTTGTAACAGACCTTGCTAAGCACAAAAGCTTCAATAAGAACACCGTAAAAATAATTTTTGATGTATCCTCTCTTGTCGCCGGCATGGTTCTTTCGTTTGCTTTCCATCAAAAATTGGTCGGGATTGGAATAGGAACAATAATAAGCGGTCTTTTTTCAGGTATTTCAATCAAGTATATGGGAAAACTAATGGACAAGTTTATTGTCTTTAAACCCATTTTCAAAAAGCTTGAATACTAGACATTTTTGACAAAAAGTGGTATAATATTCAAAATACTTACAAGGAGATAACAATGAAAAAACCATTTCTTACATTGGAAAAAGCAAAAGAAATAACTGCCAAATATCCCACGCCTATTCATGTTTATGACGAAAAAGGTATCATAGACAACGCGAGGGAATTGACTAAGGCTTTTAGCTGGAATAAGGGCTATAAAGAATATTTTGCAGTAAAGGCGACCCCCAATCCTAAAATAATCAAGATATTAAAAAATGAAGGATGCGGAGTGGATTGCGCATCTTATACAGAACTTCTTATGGCAGAGGCATTGGGCTTTAAGGGGGATGAAATTATGTTCTCTAGCAATGAGACCGCCCCCGAAGAATATCAACTTGCAAGAAAACTAAACGCCATAATAAACCTTGACGACATTACCCATATCGATTTTCTTAACGATGTTGCTTCTATACCCGAAAAGATTTGCTTGAGATTCAATCCGGGCGGAAAGTTCACAATAAACAATCAGATTATGGGAAGCCCAGCCGATGCAAAATACGGTATAACCCGCACCCAAATGACAAAGGCCATAAAAAAGCTTCAAAAACTGGGCGTAAAAGAATTTGGAATACACTCATTTCTTGCAAGTAACACGATGGGAAATGAATACTACCCAAAACTTGCAAAGATTGTTTTTGAAACAATGGTAGAATTATATGAAGAAACCGGCGCGCATTTTGCTTTTGCAAATCTCAGTGGTGGAATAGGCGTTCCTTACCGTCCCGACCAAAAAAAGAACGACATTTTTGTCATTTCTGATGGCGTGAGAAAAGCCTATGAAGATACCATAGAAAAATCCGAAATAAACAACATAGCTCTTTATACAGAGCTTGGAAGATATATGCTGGCTCCCTATGGACATCTTTTGACAACAGCCATAC
>CAZVHD010000098.1:0-6235 GCA_964626765.1 uncultured Christensenella sp. | reverse complement strand
TTCCCCTCGCACTCGGGGGATCCTTGTATGCATGAATTTGTGGCTCGTCTGGAAAAACGTAAAAAAGCACGCGGAGTTAGTGCAATGGACTTTGCAAAAGGACTTATTGATTATGGGATACACCCGCCTACGATGTATTTTCCGCTTATTGTAAAAGAGGCGCTTATGTTTGAGCCTACAGAAACCGAAAGCAAGGAAACTTTGGACAAAGCCTCCAGGATAATAAAAGAGCTTTATGAACTGGCAAAATCCCAACCAAACAGTTTTCACATCAAACCTCAAACCACCCCCATATCAAGACCCGACGAAGTGAGCGCGGCAAGAGCGCCCATAGTAACGGCTTAAGATTGAATTTATAAGAGAAAAGACAAAAGTAAACATTGTCAAAGGTACTTTAGAGAAAGATTAGACTTAAGACGGTTGCCACTATATATGTTATAATCCCCTGTACTATCTTTGTTTTGAGATAAAACAGGGGTTTTATTTTACATTTTGATAAAAATGTCATCGATTGAAGGGTTATACTCAATCCCCCAAATGATATCATGCCGGCGCATATTGGAACAACGGCAGCGGGAGAGCCGATAGATGCAAGAATCTTGCATCCTCTTGTAATCTCAATAAAAGACGATAATATTCCAAAAGCGATTTTTTCAGGGATAAAAAGATAACTTAATAGTTTTGCCGCGGTATCTAAAATACTGAAATCACTAAGAACATCGATTAGCATGCCAAAAATAGCGATATATCCTCCCACTATCGCAACAGCGGTAATGCTTGAGGTTATTGAGTCGCTTAAGATGTTGTCATAATCAATGGGCGGGGGTATTGTGGTTTTTTGATTGTCTTTTGTTTTAGAGGTTAAGATTAATCCGTTTATTACTGCTCCCAAATAGTGCGCTATGAGAATTATAAAGCCGGCAAGTTTGTTGTTGAACATCATCACACCCACTGTTCCAAGAATAAAAAGTGGTCCGCTTGTGGATGTAAAAACTGAAATATTTCTTGCTTGCTTTTCAGTTATTATCCCTGAGTTGCAACAATCACTAATCAGCTTTGCGCCCACGGGGTATCCGCTCATAAGGGATACAAAAAGAATATATCCGCCTGCGGGAGGAGAGTGAAAAAATTTGTGCAAAGGTTTTTTTATAAATTTTTCCATTGATGAAGACACATTAAGAGATGTAAGTATCTTAGAAAGAAAGAAAAAAGGAAAAAGCGCCGGTAGAACACTCAGGGAAAAGAGTCTGAGCCCGTATAATACGCTGTCTATGTATCTGTCGGGGTATATCACAAGAGCCGCCATAACCCCTCCGACAAGAACAATCAATAAAATTCTTAAAGTCTTCACTAATAAATTATATGGAAAGAATTTCTAAGTTATTAAGGTTTAATAAAGATATGGAGTATTGACAGAATCTTTTATTAATAATATAATTAATTTAATACTAATAAAAAAGAAAAAGGAGTACTATTTATGAAAAAATTCAATAAGTTTTTATTATTTGCGGTGGTTTTATCCTTAGTATTAACGCTGTTTTTAGTAACAGCCTGTAATGAGGACGATGATACTGATAGAGAATGGACACTGGATATTAACTTTGAAACAAATACCGACCAAAGTATTGAAGATATGGAAATTACCTTTGACGAGGATACAGAGGAGATTGATTTACCCTCAATTCCTACAAGAGCGGGATATACATTCGAAGGCTGGTATCTTGATAGCGATTTTGAAACTGAATTGACGATTGCTAATTTAATAGATACTTTAGAAGACACGAATGATATTACTTTCTACGCCAAGTGGTCGCCCAATATAAACACACTGAATTTTGACGCCAATGGAGGCGAAGGAAGTATGGATAGCCTGATAGCCGAAACAGACGAAACAATAACACTTCCAAGTAATGAATTCACTTTAGAGTCACACGCTTTTACAGGATGGGCTTTAAGTGATGAGGGAGATGTGGTATACGAAGATGAAGACGACTACACAATGGGAACGGATAGCGAATATACGCTGTATGCCCAATGGATAGACATCTCTCAACCCGCATATACCGTGGATGGAGATTATATACTTTTTGGGGAATATCCACAGACTCTTGCTACCTCAACAGAGCTTGAAAATATGTCCGATGACGAAAACAGCGAAGGTTATTACATAAGCGGAGATGATAGGTTCAAGGAATATCAAAACAATTTTTATAAAGTGGAACCCATAAGATGGAGAGTACTCGAACAGGATGACGGAACAGCTTTGTTGTTTTCAGAGATGGTGCTTGACAATCTGCCTTTCCACACTCCCGTAGACGGACCTCCCAATACAAACTGGGAAACAAGCGACATAAGAGCGTGGTTAAATGATGATTTTTATAATATGGTTTTCGAGCATCAACAAAAACAGATTATACAAGCATCTACAATAGAGTCAGAGCATTATAACTGGGATGACCCGGGAGTATTGCAAACATCTATCACTACTGACAATCTATTCTATTTGTCGTTTGACGAAATACACAATTCAGACTATGGTTTTGGAGAGCCTGCAGGTAGAATAGCTAGCGCTTCAGATTTTGCTACTGATAAAGGTGTAAGTATTGGAAGCGGCGCAAGGTATGGATTGAGAACAGGAATTATTGCAGAAAGAGCTGACCGCATAGATGTGTTGAGAGAGCATGACTCCGGCGGCACAACAATGGGCACCAATTCTTCAGACCCTAGCGGTGTGCGTCCTGCAATAGTTATTGAACTTGAGGACTAATAAAAAAAATATAAAATAAATACTTACGCTATACCCGAAATTAAATTCTTTTTTAATTTCGGGTATAGTTAATTATGGAATAGGCTATGAAAAAAAGAACTTTTTTTGTTATATTAATAATCTTTTTGGGGGCGTTGCTGTTCTCGTCTTGCGATATTTCTGAGATTTATGTTTATGGCGATATTTATTATTGTGGAGATGATGATTTTTGGGATGACGACTCATGGGAGCCTGTAAGCGGTGTAAATATTTATTATAATGATAAAAAATTAGCGACATCACAAGAAGATGGAAGTTTTGAATTCTATTATGATGTGTCCGATGACGCAACCAATATACTTGATTTTATAACGGTGGACGGGCCTTATGAAATAAATGAAATGAGAGGAAGTGAGACCCAAAACAGACAGTTTGAACTTACAATCAAATTGATAAGAAGTCTTGGTTCGGATACAGATGATAAAGAATTAGAGATTTTATCAGAGGATGATATAAATGAACACTCAAGACAATTTTCAGGTTATGTTTTGAATACTGACTATGAAAGAGTGCAAACAGAATTGTTTTTTGGACAAGACTTTGAATATACTGTTGCCACCGACGAGGAGGGTAACTTCTCATTTTATTATACTGAAAAAAATGGTTTTGAACCCCGAAGAATAATTGATTTTTTGCAGCCTGATATTGATATTTATGATTATAGAATAATTGACAAACAGCTAGAGCATCATGAAATAATATGCAATTTGGTGATTCAGGACAAGGATTCCAGTTTCGATATGAACGAACTTGTTGCCGATGTTTATTTCAGATGTAGTTTTGACCAAAGCGGAGTTGTGTTGCCAGCGGGATACCCGTCTCAGCAAAAGGATATTGACGATCAGATATATTCAATAGAGGGTGTAAGCACTATGTCGGGAGTTGAGTTATACGATGGAGAAAAGCTTATTGCTATAAGCGACGAATATGGATTTGACCTTGCATTTCTCAAAAAAAATACGGAGCTTAAATTTGTTAAGGAAGGTTTTTCTTTTAAGATAAGATATGGACAATCGCCAACCATTCCTTTAGAAAATGACTCATATTTTTTTACCGGCGAGGAAAATGTTCTTTTGGAATTCAGAGGACATACTGAGGACATGGAGATACTCTTAAAGACATGAAAATGGCCTTTTGTATTTGATAAAAGGAACTAAGGTGTTATAATCTAATAAAGTAAGCGACTTAAAAAAACAGAGGTTATTATGCAAGAAGATAAAGAAAAGAAGGCTCTTGAAGAAGAAAAATCCCCAACAGAAAACGACAGCGAAAGAGTTGAAGAAAAAAAAGGCGACGACCCTGAAAAAAGCTCGAAAGAGGATAATAAGGATGAACTTATAAAAGCAAAAGAGCAAGTTAACCTTTTCAAATTAAAGTATAAAACATATATGATTATTGCAATAATCGTTCTTTTTACTGTCAATGTTGTTGGGGGGGTTTTTGCTTATTTGTTTATGGAAAACCGTTATGAAAATGCATTGCAGTCGACATCCGACGAATTAATTAACGAAATGGAAGAAAACTTTTTGTCGGATTTTAGAGATTCTATAACTTATGATGTCTTAAAAGATTATTCAAGAGAATATTATCTTCCGGACAATTATACATCCACAGGGCTATATGTTAACCAGCTTGCCAGAACATCGGTTGTGGAGATAATTTGCGGAAATCAATCCCCTTCCGTACGAGCCACCGGGGTTATATTCAATGATGAAGGTTATGCTCTGACAAACGCCCATGTGGTCACCTATTCCTCTACTCACCAAAGCGGCGATATCGGTTCTCCCTCAGAGACCATTGTATACCATGAATACGACATGGTTAAAGCAATATTACATGGCAGTTCAGAAGAATATGAGATGGAAATCATATCTTATGACACAAGCTTAGACCTTGCTATTGTAAAGTTTAATCAAACGCCTCAAAATATAGAACCTGTTACCTTAACCCTTACAGATTATACAAATATCGGCGAAGAGGCTGTTGTTATTGGCAATGCGTTGGGGCTTGGAATTTCTATCACAACCGGTGTGGTTATGAGTAATTATAACTATCAAGGCGTGAGAATGCTACAAACGGATACTCTTGCGTGGGAAGGAAATTCAGGCTCGGGGGTATTCAATATTAACGCTGAAGTATTGGGAATTATGAGCTTTGAGTTTACCGATTCGTCTGAAAAGGTTGGGGTGAGCTACTCTATAGCCACCGAGGAAATTATAGAATATATTGAATATATCAATAATGAGCTTAACTTGAATATAGAATATACTTTGAGCGACAATCTGCCAGAGAATCTATGAAAAGGACTTTTATGTAATTAAAACCAATAAGTATGACCTTTGACGAGCTAAAAAGCCGTTTGCCTTTAACTTTTGAAATTTTTAAGAATAGTTTTTTTTAGGGTATAGTTGTTTGTTTTTTTAGAAAAATAACTATATGCAGTCAATATGGAATAATATAAAAGAAAAAAATGAAATGCTTGCCCTTGATAAAGATATCACAAGGCATATTGTCGTTGTGGGCGGGGGCATATCGGGCGCTCTTTGCGCCTTTCGTCTTGCAACTGGCGGAAGGAAAGTAACCCTTGTTGAGGCCGATACTCTTTATGGCGGAGTTACTCACAATACAACCGCACATTTGGACGCCTTACAAGGTTATATTTATAATGATTTGGTAAAAATATCCCACCAAAAAGCAAGACTTTATTTCAAATCGCAATTGGATGCGATAGAGGAATATCAAAATTTTATTGACACCTATAAAATTGATTGTGACTTTGTAAGAGCTGACAGTTATATGTTCACCGTCAATAATTTGCAAAAGCTAAGGGAAGAGTTTGAAGCTATGAAGGAAATAGGCGCGGAGGTCGAATTTATAAATCAAAAACTCTTAAATATAGAAAATCAGGGCGCCATTAAACTAAAAGATCAGGCGCATTTTCATCCAATAAAATTTCTTGAGGGCTTGCCTAAAAATTATGAGATTATAGAAAACACAAGGGTAATAAAAGTTGATACTAAAAACAAAATTCTATATACGCCAAAAGCCCAGATTAAAGCAGATATAATTGTTATCGCCACCGGGTTTCCGATAATAGATGTGCCCGGACTTTATTTTGCAAAGATGTATAAATCATCTTCCTATAGCATAGCTTTTCGAGGCGGAAAATTGGATGGAGTATATCAGGCAGATATTGAAAATGGACTGACATACAGAAGTTATGGCGAGTATATCATTATGGGCGGTCTGGACCATAGAACGGGTAGAATGGATAAGCAAATGAAATTCGAACGATTAAAAGAAAAAGCCGCAAAAAGTTTCGGAGATAACCTTGAATATACCCATAACTGGTCAGCGAATGATTGCATGACGGCAGACGGTATACCTTACGCGGGTCGTTATAGACAGACAAGAAAAGATATATATGTA
>CAZVHD010000097.1:0-6253 GCA_964626765.1 uncultured Christensenella sp. | reverse complement strand
ACCGAAAAGAGTTATCATTCCTATTGCAGAGAGCATAATGATATTGTCTTTCATTGGAGTGGAAGTTAAAAGGCTAAAAAGAATAAGCCCGAAGATTGAGCTGAATCCTGCAAAATAAAATATTTTATTCATATTTATTTTCTTTGCAATAAAGGGATAGGACAGCATACCTCCGGCTTGCGAGATTCCGGCTATGATAAAGAACACTAAAAACAGTTTAAGGGTATGGTCGCCCAATACAAAAGAAAAGAAATAAGTCGCAAAGGTCATAATAATAGTGGATGCGGTCAGCACACACATCATAATTATGTTGTAGGCAAGGAGTTGATCGTTTTTGAAAAGCAAGGTTAACATTTCTTTGAAGCGGATTTTTTGATATTTTATAATAGTCTTTTCCTTTACTACAAATACGGTTAAGATAGTAAGAAGAATGAAAAATACGCCAATTATGATAGAGGGATAAAGATACGCCACAGGGTCAACAGAGGTGCCAAAGGATGTAAAGACCATGGGCATAACGGCGATAGCAAATATCATTCCAATCCCCGCAGCAATCTGTGTTAGAGAAGAGACCGAATTTTTTTCGGCAGCGTTGGTGGTTATTGCGGGTATCATAGACCAGTAAGGCACATCCATTAAGGTGTATGTTATCCCCCAAAACAAGTATAGCGATAAATAAAAAATATATCTGAAGATAATATCTGTGTGTTGAATGGGAAAAAACATAAGTATAAGAACAAAGGTGTTGGTTATTGTTCCAATCAAGATCCATGGGCGGAACTTACCGTATCGGGTTCTTGTATTGTCTACTATGGTTCCCATAATCGGGTCATTAATGGCGTCAAAGATTCTGGTAACAGCGAAAAAAGTTCCCACGATACTACCTGACAGACCTTGCGCCTGCGTCAGATAGAACATATAATATGTGGCAACAAGAAAATAAACAAGGTTTTTTCCCATGGCGGTGGCGGAAAAAGATAATTTTTCTTTGTTTGTAAGCTTTAGTGGCGCGCTCATATATCAGCATTTATCCTTTGAGAGAATTCCTTTTATAAGGGTTTTTAAGGTATTGTTGTTTTCGGGGGCGTATGCCTTTCCTTTGAGATATGTTTTAAGGACTTTGAGGGTGTTTAGGTTATTGACTTTAACGGAATAGGGATTTTGCGATAACATCACCATATCAGCCCATTTGCCCTTTTCCAGACTTCCCCTTTGCTTTTCGTCAAAAGTAGCAAAATATCCGTTATAAGTGCATATTTTCAACGCCTCTTTTATGGTAAGGCGGTTTTTTTCGTTGGGGTTGTTGCATGCGTTATAAAGCCATAATATGGGGTCGGGCATGGTTACGGGAGCATCCGAACCCGCAGAGACTTTAATGCCATAATCTACCATTTTTCTATAAGGTTCGGCAGCATAAACCCTGTCTCCCAAAGCCTTATACATAGGGTCAAACAAAGCTCCGCTGACATCTATAAAAGAAAACTGCGCAAAAATCTGAATGTCATAGTCACGGCAAATTTTTAATCCCTCCTCGGTGGGGAGACTGGCGTGGATAATCCCGTGACGATGGTCTTTTTTGGGGTTTTCGTCAAGCACTCTTTTTAGTGTTCTTGTTGCTTGGTCAAAAGCCGCGTCACCTATGGCGTGCACGGAGATTTGCAGGTTGTCAAGATGAGCGGCTTTGAAATTTTCATAGACTTCCTCGTCGGAATAAAACAAGATGCCTTTGTCTTCTTTGTTGTTATAGGGCTCGTTCAAAGCGGCGTCTCCGCTGCCTATACTTCCGTCAAGCGCCGCCTTAAAGCAGCCGCCAAGCCTGGTAAAACCTCTTTTTTTAACTTTGGTAACATCAAAAGTTTGAAAGAAAATACGCATTTGAAAACCGTTTTGCTGCCCTCTGGCAATCCATTTTATTAGGTCCACATCAAGGTCGCCGGGAAAGCCTGTGCCGCTTGCGGCGTCAACAAGACCAATCCCCTTTGATATAAGCGTATCTATTGCATTTTGCATATACTTTAAGATATCGCTTTTCTTTAAGAGTTTTGGCAAAAAGTCCACAACTTCATAAAAAGCTTCGTGTTTAATTATGCCACTTTCAAAGTCGTAGCCTCTTATGGTTTGGATTTTTTTTGGTAATTTATCTAAGACTTTGGTATTAATGACCACGCTGTGTCCGTCAGCTGTGATAATTATAACATTTCTGTCCTTTGCCACTTCGTCAATGTCTTGTTTGTTGACAAGACGCTTTTCTTTTAATTTTGTAGGGTTTAAGCCAAAGGCGATAAGGGTTTTGTTGCTTTTCATTTCCTTGTCCGCTTTTTTGAGCATATTCTTGATTTCGTCCACAGAAGTTGCTTTGTCAACAAAAAGAGCGTTTGCCAAAACAGCGTATGATGCAAAATGAGAGTGCGTGTCGGCAAAAGTTGGAATCAAGGCGTTGTTTTTCATGTCTATGATTTTTTTGTCTTTTGCATAGTCGGGAAGGGTGTTTCCCACAAAAAGAATCTTTCCTTCTTTTTCAATAAGATAGCGATAAACATTATCCTCTTTGTCGCAGGTGAGAATAGAACCTTTATAAATCCGCATAAAGTAAAATTTCTCCAATCGTAAAAAATCTTTGATATTATACCATAAA
Organism: uncultured Christensenella sp.; assembly: GCA_964626765.1. Classification (GTDB taxonomy): domain Bacteria; phylum Bacillota; class Clostridia; order Christensenellales; family DTU072; genus DTU072. Next base: position 3,618 of record CAZVHD010000097.1, on the reverse strand, counting down.
ATCTCAGGATAATCAAATCCTATAATTTCTATCAAATGTATATATTTACTTTACAAAGTAAAAAAAATAACTTATAATAAGTAAATCTTTTGTAGTTAACAGCTATAAATCCTTGCTCTTTTTTTGAAAAAAGAGCCGAAATTGACCATAAGGAGGTAAAGGACATGAACAAATATCAAATGCTGTTTATTATCAATATTGACACCCCCGAAGACAAAAGACAGGAAACTGTTGACAAAATAGTTTCACTTGTTGAAACACAGGGCGGCGAAATAACGGCGATTGAAAAATGGGGAGTGAAAAAATTCGCCTATCCCATTAACTTCAAAAAAGAAGGCTATTATGTTTTGATGAAGTTTGTTGCGCCAACTTCAGCGCCCGCTGAAATTGACCGTCAGATGAAGTTCAATGAAGACATTGTTCGTCAGATGATAAACAAGTTATAAGGAGAAGATTATGAATAAGGTTATCTTAATCGGAAATCTTACTAAAGACCCCGAGCTCAACACAACAGCAAACAACATAACTTTATGTAAGTTCACTGTGGCGGTATCCAGAAAGTACACAAACAGTGACGGAACAAGAGACGCAGATTTTCTTCCGGTGATATGCTGGAGAGGACAGGCCGAAAATTGTGGAAGATATCTTCGCAAAGGCAGTAAAGTGGGAATATGCGGTTCCATACAAACCAGAAGTTATGAAGCTACGGACGGAACACGAAGGTTTATGACAGAAATAAACGCCGACGAAGTTCAGTTTTTGAGCTCAAAAAATTCTGATTATTCAGACACGCAGGAGCTTCCCGAGGTGGCAGAAAAAAAGAATAAAGAGAAGATGAGCGACCTCAAGCCCGTGGACGATGCGGAATTACCATTCTAAAAAAAGGAGAGAGCAAAAATGAGAGATAATAAAAAAGTATACAGAAGAACGCCTAGAAGAAAGGTTTGCAACTTTTGTGTAAATAAAGTTGAACAAATTGATTATATTGAACTTGTCAAAGATATGGAAAAGGCAAGAGATAAAAATTATGACAAGAACGGTGAAAGAAGAACAAGATACATTGCTGAAAATGGTAAAATCATAGCCAGAAGAACCAGCGGTGTGTGCGTAAAACACCAAAGAATGATTGCCCAAGCAATAAAAAGAGCAAGACAAATGGCTTTCTTACCATTCAAGGCCGACTAAAAAAAGAAAACAAAAACAAATGAAAACCCCCAATGATAGTATTTGAGGGCTTTTTCTGTCTTAAAGAAGTAAAATTATAGATTTCGGTATTTATATTATTGTAATAAGAAAAAATATAATCTATAATACCTATAATTAAGATAAAATTAAAAGAAAGGAAAAGGGAAATGTTTAGCAAACTCTATCAAGGCGAATTAAGAAAACTGATAAGACCCAAAGCTCTTTTTATTTTGGCGGCAATTATAATAGTCTTTTTGATTGTTTATGGCATCTCATATGATTTTATGATAGATACTGCGCAAAGTGAAGACACAGGACAAGTGGAAGACAATCAGGATATGATGGACTTATATGGAGAAAAATATCAAAAAAAAGTTTACGACGAAGAAATGGTTCAAAATCTTATTGTTGAGACCAACTTTATGATAGAAAATTTTGAAAGTCAGGACGAAGATTTATTGGCAAGAATGGATTATGATAAGCTTTATGAGATGAAAGCTTATATAAAGGCATTAGAGTACATTCAGCAAAATGAGCTATATGAAAAAGAATTAGAAATATTTTCCCAAGACGCTTTATTTGGAGGAGAAAGTTCAGCTGAGGGGTTCATGCAGGGCTTCATCTCCATGCTTTTGTCGGTTTTGCTTGTGTACGGAGTTGTACTTGGATGCATAAGCTATTCCGAAGAAATGGATTTTGGAACCCTAAGAATGGTGTTTATGAGACCCATAACTAGAAATAAGCTGACAAGCGCAAAACTGTTGTCTTTATTGACAGTGATTGCAGCCGTGTTTTTAATGTCAACTCTTTTGGCTTATCTATATGCTCTTTTGCGATATGGGAACAGTTCAGAACATATATTAATAGTTGTCTTTAATGCAATGAGCGTATTCAAGGCAACAAAAAGCCTTGCGCTTTTTATCAATATTTCATTTGCGCTCTTACGACTTTTTGCAACGGTTATATTGGGTTTTGCATTGGGTACGGTATTAAGAAAAAAGACTTTAGCTATAATAATTGGTGTTATAATAAATATTGAGATAGTAGCAACACTATTATCCTTTCTTAAGATGGGACGGTTTTTATTTACGACCTCGTCTGATTTGTACCTATATTTTGGCGTGACATCATTAATACCCGCCGGAGGGGACTTTTTCCTTGCGCTGGGCATGCTTATAGCTTATTTGGGGGCATTTTTGGCGGCGACTTACATTTCATTTAATAAAAGGGATATAGCATGATACAAACAAAAAAACTAGCTTTAAGATTTATAGCAAGAACAGCTGTGATAGCGGCGCTATACGCAGTATTGACACTTTTTCTTCCAATGATATCCTATGGTCCTTTGCAGTTTAGAGCGGCAGAGAGCCTCACCCTATTGCCTATACTTTTTGTTGAGGCGGTGCCGGGCCTTGCTTTGGGGTGTCTTATAGCCAATATCTTTTCGCCTTATGGCTGGTATGATATGGTTTTTGGAACATTAGCAACGCTTATAGCCGCTATACTGACAAGGTTCATCGCCACAAGAAAAAAGCTTAAGGAAACCGAACTTATGCCTGTTCTAGCAAGCTTTCCGCCCATATTTGTTAACGCGTTGATATTGCCGCTTATTTGGCTGATGTTTGCAGGAGATATGGGGTATTTTATTAATATGTGGACGATTATGGCAACACAATCGGCAGTAATTTTTATATTGGGATTGCCGCTATATTATGGAATAAAAAAGACTAAAATTCATTTGAAATAATGATTAATAAATAATTTATGACTAATTGGAGGTTTATATGCAACCTGAACAAAACACCCAACCCGTATTGGAAGTTAAGATGGCTTCTGAAAATTCAAATCAACCCGTATTGCAAGTAAAAAATGTAACAAAGATATACAAAAGGCTTGGCAACAAACAGGATATTAAAGCTGTTGACAATGCCAGCTTCAGTGTAAAGCCAGGGGAAATAGTGGGATTTCTCGGACCAAACGGAGCCGGGAAAAGCACCGCCATAAAGATGATAACGGGAATTGCCAATCCCACTTCGGGGCAAATAACCGTCATGGGTTATGACATAAAGAACCAAAGGGAAAAGGCTATGAAATATGTTGGCGGCGTCATTGAGTCGCCGGATATGTATATAAATTGGACGGGCGAGGAAAACCTAAAATATTTTGCCAGTCTGCATCCCAGAGACACCATGGAATCAGAGGATAATGAGACAAAGACTCTTTCCAAAAAAGCATTGGACAAAAAAAGAATTGAAGAAGTTTTGGAGTTTGTGGGCATGACAAGAAGAAAGGGTGACAAGCTTAAAAAATATTCTTTAGGTATGAAGCAAAGACTTGGAATATCACAGGCGCTTTTGAACAATCCCAAGCTTATGATTTTGGACGAGCCGGCAAACGGATTGGACCCTTCGGGCATTAAGGACATCAGAGATA
>CAZVHD010000096.1:0-6376 GCA_964626765.1 uncultured Christensenella sp. | reverse complement strand
CCTCATTGTGGGGGCGGATATAGTGAAAAATGAAATAACCGCCCATGCGGTGGCGGCTTTAAGCTGCTGTCCAGATGTCAGAACAGTGCTGGAAATAGGCGGTCAGGATTCAAAAATAATAATTCTCAAAGACAAAATCGTCTATGACTTTGCTATGAATACCGTTTGCGCGGCGGGGACCGGCTCGTTTTTGGACAGGCAAGCAGCAAGGCTGGGCATTCCCATTGAGGAGTTCGGAGGATACGCCATAAAAAGCAAAAATCCTGTCAGAATAGCCGGAAGGTGCGCGGTATTTGCCGAAAGCGATATGATACACAAACAGCAAACAGGGCAGTGCATTGAAGACATCATAAGCGGACTTTGTCAGGCTCTTGTCAGAAATTATCTTAACAATATAGCAAAAGGAAAGGCTTTGGAAAGTCCAATAGTCTTTCAAGGCGGCGTAGCTGCCAATATAGGCATTGTTTCAGCCTTTGAAAAGGAGCTCAACACTAAAATAGTGGTGCCGGAACACTACGATGTAATGGGAGCTTTGGGGTCGGCCATTATTGCAAAAGAACACCATGAAAAAAAGAATTATACATCTTTTCGCGGATTTGATATAATAAATTATAGCTATCAAACAAAAAGTTTTGCTTGTTCCAAATGCGCGAACAACTGTGAGGTCATAGAACTTCTTTCCCAAGGAGAAGTAATGGCAAGGTGGGGAGACAGATGCGGAAGATGGAATGAAGAAATCACCAAAAGAGATATAAATAAAGCCATATAAGGAGGGTTATTTTATGAAAAATTCAAAAATTAAAGACATATTCGCTATGGAAGTCTTAGACTCGAGAGGCATACCAACAGTAAAAACAACAGTAGAGTTGGAAAACGGAGAAAAGGCATCTTGTTCTGTGCCTTCAGGTGCCTCAACTGGGATTTATGAGGCAGTAGAGTTGAGGGATAAAGATGAGGAAAGATATCTTGGCAAAGGTGTTTTGAAAGCATGCCAAAATGTCAATGAAATTATAAGAAAAGAGCTTAAAGGCATGAATGCATTTAGACAAGAAGACATAGACAAAAAGATGATTGAGCTTGACGGGACAAAAAACAAATCCAGATTGGGAGCCAACGCCATATTATCTGTGTCTTTGGCGAATGTAAAGGCAGCGGCAAAAAATCAGGGAAAACCTCTTTACAGATATTTAGGAGAGGAAAAAGCTTTTAGATTGCCTGTGCCGATGTGTAATGTTATAAACGGAGGCGCTCACGCCTCAAATAATCTGGATATACAGGAGTTTATGATAGCGCCTGTCGGATGTAAAAGCTTTTTTGAAGGGCTTAGAAAAGCTGCTGAAACTTTTCAGTGGCTTAAAAAAATTCTAAAGGAAAAGAAACTTTCAGTGGCGGTTGGGGACGAGGGAGGGTTTGCTCCCGACCTTATGAGCGAGGAAAGCTGCTTTGAGCTGCTTGTGGAGGCTATTGAAAAAGCTAGCAGTCAAAAAGAAATGATGTTTACTATTGACGCGGCGGCAAGCGAGTGGAGTTGGAAGGGGGGAGTATATACTTTGCCAAAAAGAAAAAGCAGTATGACACAAAATGAATTAGTATCATATTGGAAAAATTTAATTAATAAATATCCGATAATATCAATAGAAGACGGAGCCAACGAGGATGATTGGGAAAGCTGGCAACTTATAAACAAGGAGCTTGGAGGAGATATTCAACTTGTGGGAGACGACCTTTTTGTAACAAACACAGAAAGATTGAAAAGGGGAATAGAGCTATCCGCCGCCAATTCCATACTGATAAAGCCGAATCAAATAGGAACGCTTTCCGAGACGATTGAGGCGATAAAAATGGCGAAAAAGGCAGGATTTTCAACAGTTATGTCTCACCGTTCAGGAGAGACAGAGGATACCACAATCGCTGATTTGGCAGTAGGTCTTTCAACAGATCAAATAAAGACCGGCTCTTTATCAAGAAGCGAAAGAACAGCAAAATACAACAGGCTTTTGGAAATTGAACAAGAACTTGGGAATAAGGCTGAGTATAAAGGAAAAGACGCTTTTAGATAAAGACAAAACTTTATTTGCCTTGTAATATAGTTTTTATGAGAGTATAATTATAATTGGAAGGTAATTATATGAGTTCTTCTTATCATATGGGGCATAGGGAAAGAGTAAAGAAAAAGCTTATGGAAATAGGCTTGGACAAGTTCCATGAGCATGAAATTTTGGAATTTATCTTATTTTTTGGCATACCCTACAAAGACACAAATGTTATAGCCCATAATCTGATAGAAAAATTTGGAAGCTTTGCCGATGTACTTGACGCCTCGGTTGAGGATTTGAGCGAAGTTAGAGGAATGACAAAAAACGCCGCCATTTTACTAAACACGCTTCCCAAGGTATTCAGAGAATATAAGAAAAGCAAACTTGACAGTAAAAAGCCGATAATAAATGTGGACGATATACTTCCTTTATTAGAAGCAAACCTGGAGTTTAGAGAAACGGAGAGCTTGGTTATTATCTGCCTTAATGCAAGGCAGCGGATAACAGCGGTTGTGGAAACAGGCGTACCGGAAGTAAATTCGGTCTTATTGAGTCCAAGAAACATTGTGGACATAGCGTTACGATACAAGGCGGTCAATCTTATTATAGCCCATAACCACCCTTCCGGGAATGTAATGCCCAGCGAATCGGATATTGCAATGACAATAGAAATAAAGCATATGTTGAAGAGCATAGATATTGAGCTTGTAGACCACATTATTATCGCAAACAATAAAGCTTATAGTTTTTATATGAAAAGTGAAATAAGAGAAACAAGAAATTGTAAAATCAAACCGTATGATATGATAAATACCGCCCATAACCCGCCGCCAAGGTCCACGGTAGTAAATGTCGTCAAAAAAAGCGACGGGAGTTTTGAAAGAATAGGTTAAAAAAAGCAGATAGATAAAATATGGTATCCCTAATTAAAGGTTTAAGGATGCCATTTTTTTTATTTTCTTTGGTTTATCAAGTTTTCAATCTCTTTGACCTTGAGCATTTTTCCCTGACTTACCACCTGATTGTCAATTACAAGAGCAGGAGTGGACATTACGCCGAAATCTAAGATATCTTTCATTTCACCTATGCTTTGAACGGGCTGATTTATGCCACAATTTTTTGCCGCCTCAACAGCGTTTTCGTAGTTCTTTTTTGATTTTTTACAACAATTTCCCAAAGCAATAATATTCATATTTTACCTCCTATACAAATAAGAAATTAAGGGCGTTAAAGGTGTATCCGATAATAATAATTCCCAAAAAGACCGACGCTATAAAAGTTACAAGCAATCTGGGTTTTATGGCTTTTTTCAGTAGTATCATACTGGGCAGGCTCAATGCGGTGACGCTCATCATAAAAGCAAGTATTGTGCCTGTTTGAACTCCTTTTGCAAAAAGAGCTTCGGCAACAGGAATGGTTCCGAAGATATCGGCGTACATTGGCATTCCCACAATAGATGCGATAAAGACACTAAAAGGGTTGTTGACGCCAAGCGCTATATTGATCCAATTTTCCGGAATCACATTGTGGATAAGGGCGCCTATGGCTATGCCTACAAGCACATATGGATAAACTCTTTTGAAAGTCGAAAGCATTTGGTTTTTTGCAAAGATAAGACGGTCTTTTGTGGTAAGCTGAGTTGATTCAGCGTTTATATCCTTGCCTTCTGTTACAAAATCAGCCACATGTTTTCCCGCTCCGCTTTTTTCAATAATTGTTCCGGCAATGACCGCCAAAACCAAACCTACGATTACATAAGTTATGGCGATAGGAAAGCCAAATACTCCCACAAGCACTAAGAACGCTCCCAAATCAACCAAAGGACTGCTTATAAGAAAGCTGAAGGTAGCTCCGCTTCTTACACCGGCTCTTGTGAAACCAATAAAGATAGGAATGGAGCTGCAGCTGCAAAAGGGAGTTACCGTTCCCAAAAGAGCGCCCAGTACATTTCCTTTTATGCCGCCGAATTTGGAAAGAATCTTTTTTGTTCTTTGAGGCGGAAAATAACTTTGTATATAGCTGATACCAAAAATTAGCGAGCACAACAATGCAAAAATCTTTATTGTGTCATAAAGAAAAAATTGTACGCTCTTGCCATACCATGTGGTGAGAAAATCTCTTCCGAATATAGCGTTAAGCATCCGCCCGAACAAATCATTGAGCCACTTCATGCCCAAAAGCTGGTCAGTAAAAAAGCTGTTAATAGCCTTCACTCCGTTGAAACCGTCAACAAGATAGGCTATCGAGTATATAATCCCAAAAAACAGTAATAACCCAACAAAGATTATTAATTTTTTGTGGTTTGTAAAAATAGACTCTATTTTTGTCATAACATTCTTTTTCCTTTTATCAGTAAAATAATATTTTTGTCTATTATAGTCAGTTGATAACCTCTTTTGTTGGTATAAAGATTTATTTTTCTATTAAGAATTTCACAAGGTCATCAAGCATTTTCGTGTTTATGGAATAGTGGTTCCATGAACCCCGCCTTTCTATGTCCACAAGCCGGCTTTCAACCAACAATTTCATATGATAGCTTAGGGTGGGCTGAGTTATATGAAATTCTTCAAGAATTTTACACGCGCAAAGCTTGCCTTTTTTTAGCATAATGAAAATTTTCAAACGGTTAGGGTCGCCAAGAGCCTTGCACATAAGAGAATATTTGTTTTCCATAATCCACCTTTCATATAGATATTTATCTATACCTATATTATATGCAAAAAAAATAATTTGTCAACTGTTATAAAGAAAAACAGACGCCAAAGTATATTTGACATCTGTTTTTCAAAGCTTTATAAAGGCATATGTAAACTATTTATTGCACTTATCACGATAGGCGCAGCCACTGCAGCCCGAGCAGTTTTTCTTTTTTTTCTTTGATTTAATCAGGTTATAACCGATTGTAAAAGCTACTAACAAGACGCTTGCGGCAATAACTATTATTTCAATGGCCTGCATTTTATATCTCTCCTTTTTGAGAACAACACTTATTTTTTTTGATAAGCCATATTATAAGTACAATGGCGGCTATGGCGGCAGCTAAAAGAATACTTATCCACCAGACCGAACCTATCCAATATATTATAGCGGACACTATATATGCGGTTGCAAGCCAAAAACCTATCGCTCCAAAAGTTTTTTTCCTGCTGCCCAATTCGCTGTGGGCGGCGGCAACAGCCGCCATACAGGGAACGGACAAGAGATTAAAAGCCATAAAGGAAAGGGCGGCGGGGATGGAAAGCGTACCCAAAAGAGCCGCTATTCCCGTGCCCGCAAGAGCTTCGCCTTCGCTGTCAAGAACAGCGTCGCCGTCCATACCGGCAAATACGCCCATAGTTGCCACAACCATTTCCTTTGCAATAAGACCCGTGAATACCGCGACAACAAATTTCCAACCGTTGTCGCCCATGCCAAAGCCAAGAGGCACAAAGAGCCATCTAAGACCTTTTCCTAAGACGCTAAGGATACTGCTGTCTCCGCCCTCCACATATTGCAAAGTAAAGCTGAAATTAGATAAGAACCAAATGACAACGATAGCTCCTGCAATTATGGTACCCGCTTTAACTATGTAATGTTTGAGTTTGTTCCATAGCAGCATAACTGTATTTTTCACTTGCGGTAGGCGGTATGCGGGAAGTTCCATAATAAAGACAGGGGTTTCACCTTTGAGAATAGTTTTTTTCAAGAGTATTGCCGCGACAATAGCTACCGCTATACCCAGAAAATACATGCCAAACACCACGAATTCGCCGCCTCTGCCCAAGAAGACCGTTGCCGCGAAAGTTGCCCAAATGGGCATTTTGGCGCCACAGGAGAAAAAGGGAGAAAGCAAAATTGAAAGACGCCTTTCCTTTTCATTTTCCAATGAGCGTGTTGCCATAATTCCAGGCACGGCGCAGCCAAAACACATGAGCAAGGGAAGAAAAGCTTTGCCGGAAAGACCGAACCTTCGGAAGGCTCTGTCCATAATAAAGGCTACCCTCGCCATATATCCGCTGTCTTCAAGAATTGACAAGAACAAAAACAGCATAAGTATTTGCGGCAAAAATGAAAGTATGGCTCCAAGACCGCTCATTATACCCCCGGCAATAAGTCCGCTAATCCACGACGGAGCATTTGCCATAGCGCCTTCAACACTTGCAATAGACCAATCTATAAAAGCCCCGAGATTGTCCAGTAAGAAAACACCGGGCGAAGGAATTGACAGGAAAAAGAGATTGGAGCTAAATGTAAAGTGAAAAACCAAAAACATTATTCCCATAAAAATGGGAATGCCCCATATTCTGTGTGTTAAAACCTTATCTATATTGTCGCTTTTAGTCAGATGACTTTTTCTTTTA
>CAZVHD010000095.1:0-6433 GCA_964626765.1 uncultured Christensenella sp. | reverse complement strand
AAAACTTAAAATAAATGTAAAAACCAATGGAACCAGCGAGTCCCGAGAGGTTATAAGCCTAGCCGCTAAGGATATTAGCGAACATCTAAAATTTATTATTAATCTTGTCGACGATATGAATAATATGGATATACTTTAAATCGTGAGGATGAAGAACAACAAAAAGCTCTGTTTATGAGCATAGAAGAACTGGATTTATCCGTAAGGCCTTTGAATTGTCTTAAGAGAGCGGGAATCGTCACAGTAGAGGATTTGGTTAAGAAAACAGAAGAAGACATGCTTAAGGTCAGAAATCTGGGACGCAAATCTTTAGATGAGGTCATTAATAAGCTGGAAAGTTTGGGTCTTGGATTATCCAAAAATGACGAATAAGGAGAGGACAAAATGGCAAAGCATAAGAAACTAGGAAAAAGAACCGACCAAAGAGTAGCGCTGTTGTATTCACAGGCATCACAACTTTTATGGCATGGCAAAATAGAGACTACCGTGCCCAGAGCAAAGCAAGTAAGAAAAATTGCCGAGAAGCTCATAACTCTTGCAGTCAGGTCCTATAAATACACAGGGGTTGTCAAAAAGATGCAAAAGAATGAAAAAGACGAGCTTATACCCGTTGAGTACACCAACGACGGACCCAAAAAGCTTGCAGCAAGAAGAAGAATACTTGCATCATTAGCAGACATTAAAGAACAAAAAGCCCGTAAGGAGTCAAAGGAATCTTTCAGGGAAAGAACCAGAGACATAAAACACCCCCTTGCTGAAAAGATATTTGGAGAATATGCTCCCAAGTATGACAAAAGAGAACAGGAGTCAGGACAGGGCGGTGGCTACACCAGAATAATAAGACTGGGCAACAGACGAGGCGACGACGCCGAAAAGTGCATATTGGAATTGGTATGATTTGAAAGCGGCAGGATTGCCGCTTTTATTATTTGATAAGATGATTGAAAACGGTGTTAATATTGAGTATAAATTCAAAAGAGTGAAAAACCTTAGAATCACCATAAAGAGGGATAACTCTGTTGTGGTCAGCATTCCTTTATTTATGAAAAGAAAACAAGCCGAAGATTTTGTCAGCAAGAAGATGCTATGGATAAAAAAGCATATTTCAGCTCTTGAAAAGCAAAAGTACGCTTTGAACAAGGATATTTTATACCTTTGGGGAGAGCCTTACAAAAAAGAAATCATTATTTCCAATAAAAATCAATGCGTTATAGAAAAAGATGCTATAAAAATATTCATTAAAGACGAGAATAAACTTAATAGCGTATTAAATAAATATTTGAGAAAAGAGTTATTGGAAAAAGCTGCGATTTTTCTAGAAAGTTGGCAACAGAAAACGGGTATTATCGCTTCTGAAATGAGAATAAAGGATATGAAAACCCGATGGGGAAGCTGTAATATTGAGAAAAAAAGAATATGGCTTTCTTTAAGGCTTGTCAATTATGATATGGAATGCTTAAGTTATGTTATTCTTCATGAAATTTTACATATAAAACAAAGATATCATAACAAGAGCTTTTATAATATGCTTTCCTACTTTTTGCCTCAGTGGAAAGAATACAGAAAGTTATTGAACTAACAAAAAAGAGATTTGTATCATAAAAAGGTCTTATTCCCCTTTTATTAAAGAGATATATAGCTCTTTACAAAAAGTTGACATAAAGGCGATTATATGATAAGATAGCTTAAATAAATAAGGGATTTCAAGGTGTTAAATGATAATACTTATGGATGCTGGAAACACCAATATAAAGATTGGGTTAGACAACGGAATAACGACTTTATTTACATGGAGAATAGCGTCAGATTATTCCAAAACAGCTGATGAATTCGGAATGATGCTTTTTGACCTTCTTAGCCAAAATGGATACAAATTTAGTGATGTCAAGGGTATTATCATTTCATCGGTAGTGCCTTCAATTAACTATACGCTTGAGCATATGTGCACCTATTATTTTAATATAAAGCCTGTTATGGTATCCCCTAAAATAAATTTGGGCGGCATAAAGATTAGATATAACAAACCCGAGGATTTGGGCGCCGACCGCATAATAAACGCAGTAGCGGCATACAAGATTTATGGCGGACCGGCAATAACCATTGATTTCGGCTCAGCCACGACTTTTGGTGTTATCAACAGGGACGGCGAGTTTCTTGGCGGAGTCATTGCCCCAGGCATAAAGTCAAGTACTGAGTCCCTTGTTAATACCGGAGCCAAACTACCGAGAATAGAGCTTATTAAGCCTCAAAGCATAATATCTGACAATACCATAAGCAACATGCAAGCCGGTGTTATTTACGGATTTGCGGGTCTTGTGGCAAATATTATTAGCGAGATAAAAAAAGAGACCGGCTTTAATAAGGCAAAGGTGGTTGCAACAGGCGGCTTGAGTCTTCTTGTCAATGAGGATGTTAAAGACATACAGATTATTGATAGGTCTTTATCCTTAAAAGGATTGAAAATACTTTATGAAATAAACAAACAGGAGGAGAAATGAAAAAAGTAGGAATTGCTCTTTTGGGACTTGGTACGGTCGGCGGCGGAACTTATCGCATAATAAAAAATAATCACGAAAAGATAAAGCTTAATTATGATGTGGATTTGGAGATTAAGCATATCATAGAAAAGGATTTGACAAAGCCTAAAGAATTGGGTGTTGATGAAAGAATTGTGTCATGTGATATAGAAAATGTTGTAAATGACCCTGAAATAAAAATAGTTGCTGAATTTTTTGGCGGTATAGAGCCGGCAAAAAGCTTTATAATAAAATGCCTCACAGCTGGAAAAAGCGTTGTTACAGCCAATAAGGAGATGTTTGCCAAGTATTGGCATGAACTCCAAAGAGCTGCAAAAAAAGGCAAAGCCGGGCTATATTTTGAAGCAAGTTGCGTAGGAGGCGTTCCTGTAATCAGAACGCTTACCGAAGGAATGCAAGGAAATAATATCAAGTCCATAATGGGCATTGTAAACGGGACGACCAATTATATTCTTTCAAAGATGACAGACGAGGGTTTGGAATATGAAAATGTTTTGAAAGATGCGCAGAGACTTGGTTATGCCGAACAGGACCCCACAGCCGATGTGGACGGATTTGATTCCATGTATAAACTGAGCATTCTTAGCTCACTTGCTTTTCATACTAAAGTGCCTGTGGAAAAGATTTATCGCGAAGGCATATCATCAATTAGCAAAATAGATATTGAATTTGGGAAAAAGTTTGGATATACCCTTAAGCTTCTTGCAATAGGCAAGAATACAGAGGACGGAATAGAAGCAAGAGTTCATCCAGCCTTTATACCTGACGAACATCCCCTTGCATCAGTAAAAGAAAGCTTTAATGCCGTACACATTGTGGGAGATAATGTAGGCGATATCATGCTTTATGGAAGAGGCGCAGGAGACCTTCCCACAGGAAGCGCCGTAGTCTCTGACATAGTATACGCAGCCCATCAGAAAAAGCATAAATACACTTCTTTCAAAAACAATGTCAGCAATCTCCCTAGCAAATGGTTTTCAAAGGATTTTTGGTGCGAGTATTATATCAGAATGACAGTTAAAGACCTTCCGGGCGTTATCGCATCGGTATCCGATGTTTTGGGAAAACATAAAATAAGCATAAACTCAATACAGCAGGAAGTACAGGGACATAGCGCGTCCATAATATTTATGTTGCAAAAGACCAGTGAAAAAAGCATTAAAAAAGCCATGAGCATTATATCCAAACTGTCAACTGTGGAAAATATAGATGCCATAATAAGAGTTGAAGAATAAAAAGAAAAACTTTTATAAAAAAAAGCTTAAGATATCTGTCTTAAGCTTTTTTTATTGTCTTATAAATTAAGGTTGTCAGCCACGAATAAGCCGTGCGCCGCCGCATGGGAGAGGCTTCGGGTAAAGCCCGCTCCGTCGCCAATGGCGTAGATGTTGTTTGTGTTTTTAAGTTTGAAATTATTTTCTGTTTCCGGTCTTGCGGAATAGTACTTACATTCTACTCCATAAAGCAGGGTGTCATGGTTTGCTGTGCCCGGCGCCACTTTGTCAAGAGCGTATAGTGTTTCCACAATGTTGTCCAATTGTCTTTTAGGCATACATAAGCTCAAGTCGCCCGGAACGGCTTTAAGGGTGGGTCTTACGGTTGAAGATGCAAGACGATGCTCATTAGAGCGTCTGCCTTGAACGAGGTCTCCAAACCGTTGCACCAAAACGCTGCCGCCGCTTATTTTATTGGCAAGAGATGCCACATATTTGGCGTATTCTATGGGTTCGTTAAATGGTTGTGTAAATTTAGTGGTGGTAAGAAGGGCAAAATTGCTGTTTAATGTCTTTTTTCCCTCTCTTTTATAGGCATGACCGTTGACAGTCAATACGCCATGAGTATTCTCAACAACGACGCTTCCTTTTTCATTAAAACAAAACATTCTTGTTATGTCGCCATAACCTTTGCTTCTGTACCAAATCTTGGGTTCGTATATCTTTTGGCTGAATTCCTTCCATATAAGGTGAGAAAGCTCAATTCTTACGCCAATATCAACTTGATTATTGGAGAGCTTAATTTGATTTTTTTTGCACCAATTTACCAAAAAGCCGCTGCCCGCTCTTCCAACTGCAATAATAATGTTTTCGCCTGTAACCTTTGAGGCTGTGGTGGCGTTTTTGTAATACACGGTATTTGTTTTTTTGTCTATGTCATATGCGTCTGTAAGCGTGAGCAACTCGACATTTTCTTTTATACTCTCAACAAGTTTTGCCATAGTATTGAAATTTTCATCGGTACCCAGGTGCTTGAGTTCGGCTTGTTGCATGTGTAAATCGTGTTTAAGGCAAGTAAGCTTTAATTCGTCATCTGGCATGAACCTTTCCTCGCTGGCGCCGTGTTTAACAAGGATATTATCGGCTTTATTGATGTAGTTCATAACAACTTCAGAGTCTAAAAATGAAGTCAGCCACCCTCCGTATTCTGTTGAGATAACATATTTTCCGTCAGAGAAAGCGCCGGCGCCGCCAAGTCCTTGCATTATGGCGCAAGGGGAGCAACCCACACAAACTTGACTTTTGCCGTTAATGATAGGGCAACTCCTTTTGACTAATGGGTTTCCTTTTTCTATTAATAGTATTTTCCCTTTTTTTTGAAGAGTATAGGCAGCCATTAAGCCGCCTATACCGCCGCCTATAATAATAACATCATAATGATTATACTTTGCTTGCATTCGTACCTCATAAAATAGATTGTTTTCATCCATTTATATTATATACCTATAATTGTATAAGGTCAATTGCAAGATAGGTCTATAAGTTTAAGAGTGGCTTTGAAAGTTCCAAATTTTTGTTAAATTATCGGTTGCTTTTTTGCTTGATAGTCTTTAAGTTGACATCAACAAAAGATTGCCTTTATAATTGTTATATGCGAGGTGACAAATGACAAAAAGGCCAGGTATTAAGATTATATTCAAAATTGTATTTATCGCGTTAATTATTATTGTTATATCATCGTCAATTACATATATTGTCGCAGCGATAAATATGAACAAAGATATAGATATCCAAACCGAAAGAGTAAACAACAATTTTCACGATGAAATAGATTCAATAAATGAACAAGACTTATCTTCATTTGATTTATCCTTGAACCCACCAATTAATAGAGTACAAACTATTGCGACCCACAACAGTTACAAAAAGAAAATGCCTTGGTTTTTTTATGGAACCACAAGAATTATCAGTTCTGTTTTTGATGTCGGAGCGAGCTATCAGTATGCGCATAATACGCTTATTAATCAACTAAACAATGGCATAAGGGGAATGGAATTTGATATTAGATACCAAAAAGAAGAATTTTATATTTATCATAACGCTTTATTTGACCAAAGAACCCATAATCCCAAATGGTCTTACTCTTTGAAGGAGCTCTTGGCATGGTCAGAAGAAAACCCCGAACATACAATGATAAATATTTTGATTGAATTGAAAACCGAAAAGAAGATATTCAACCCATATCGTAAAAAGCTGACAGACGATATGCTTATGGAATTGAGTAATAGCGTAATTGATATACTGGGAGAGGACAAAGTGTTAACTCCAAAAGATTGGCAAAAAGACTATGATAACTTAAACCAAATGGTTGCAAGCGATGACTGGTTGACTTATGAAGAGACAAAAGGAAAATTTGTCTTTTTATTGCACCCTAATTCTGAGTATACAAGAAAATACATAAACCTTGATTTAACGCTGGATACCTTAAATATTGTCCCCATGATAAACAGTGATAATGTTATGGACTTTGAAGACTGGTCGGCTTTTATATTAGATAACACCCCTAGCGAATTTACTAAAGGACTTGTAGACGATAATTATTTTGTAAGAACAAGAATGGACTCGGGAGCAATCTTTGATTCGCAAAGGTTTCAAAACGCAGTTTGGAGCGGCGCGCAAATT
>CAZVHD010000094.1:0-6622 GCA_964626765.1 uncultured Christensenella sp. | reverse complement strand
GGACACCCCTTCTAGGTTTCTTGCCGTTCTTTATATAGTTTCGTCTTGGTCTTGAGTAATTAAAAGTGTCTTGCCCTTCAAATCAAAATTCTTTAATATTGCCGCCATAAATTTGGTTTTGGCTTCGGAAAGCTTGATATCGTCAACCACAATGAACTCTTCTTGTCTTACTTTTTGGCTTAAAGCGCTCTTAAGCGCAGATGCTTTCATTTTTTTATTGAGCTTTTGTGAAAAATCTCTGGGTTTGGGCGCGAACACTACTCCGCCCTTTGCCCATTGGGGAGCCCTGATGGTTCCCTGTCTTGCTCTTCCTGTACCCTTTTGCCTGTAAGGCTTGGCTCCTCCGCCTCTAACTTCAGAACGGGTGAGCGTGGACTTAGTTCCCTGTCTTTTGTTTGCAAGGTGCGCCACTACTGCCTGATGAATAAGCGCCTTTTTATATTCGGCGTTAAATATCTCATCGCTTACTTTTATGGTACCGGTTTTCTTACCGTCAGTATTATAAACCTTTAATTCCATTATCGTACTCCTTTATCCCTTTTGCGATTGCTTTATTATGACAAGCTTATTCTTTGCTCCGGGAATGCCGCCTTTTATGAATAACAAGTTTCTTTCCTTGTCTACTTTTGCAACTTCCAGGTTCTTTATGGTGACCTGCTCATTTCCGTAGTGTCCTGGCATTTTTCTGTTTTTGAAAACCCTTGCAGGGGATGCGCATGCGGACAAAGCTCCCACACCTCTGTGATAGCCTGAACCATGTGACATAGGTCCTCTGTGCATATTCCATCTCTGTATTGTTCCCGTGAATCCTCTGCCCTTTGTCATGCCTGTGACATCGACCTTGTTTCCTTGGGCGAAGATATCGCATTTGATTTGCTGACCCACCTCAAATTTGTCTGATTCTTCTGTTCTAAACTCTCTCAAATATCTTGTGGGAGCAACCTTATTCTTTTTGAAGTGACCTTTCAAGGGGTTTGTTACATTCTTTTCTTTCTTCTGGTCAAATCCAACCTGTATGGATGAGTATCCTTCTTTTTCTGCTGTTTTTACCTGAACAACAGGACAAGGCCCCGCCTCAACAACTGTTACCGGGATAACAATGCCTTCCGCAGTAAATATTTGACTCATACCGAGCTTTTTGCCTAATATAGCTTTCTTCATATAAGTCCTCCTGTTACAGCTTTATCTGTATGTCAACACCAGCCGGTAGGTCAAGCTTCATAAGCGCTTCCACGGTTTTTGATGTTGAGTTATAGATATCTATTAATCTCTTGTGTGTTCTTAACTCAAATTGCTCACGGCTATCCTTATATTTATGGGGGGACCGCAAGATAGTTATAATTTCTTTCTCTGTGGGTAAAGGTATAGGTCCGGATATGCCGGCTCCTGTCTTCTTTACGGATTCAACAATTTTTTCACAAGAATTGTCGATAAGATTGTGGTCATAAGCTTTTAACTTAATTCTAATTTTTTGACCTGCCATGTTTTGTACCTCCTGATTTAGCCTAACTCTTACACTTATCCGTGTGTGTCGCGCTGCTTTTTTTTATAAAAGGTTTTCACCTTTTATGAGTTAGTCGCCTGAGTCTAATTGCCCAAGCACTTGTCCGCGAAAATTATCCTTATTAAGGTAACCTCCCGCTTCATCCCAAAATACGCAGCCTAATAAATATATCACAGTAAATAATAGGTGTCAAACATTTTCATTAAAAATTTCAATAAAATATAAAAAAAGGGGCCTGCCCACCCTTTTTTCATATTTTTAGCTTTGCAAGCATCTTTTCCAATTCGTCGTTTGGCATAATATCATCATCAATAACTTTTTCCTTTGCCTTGTCTATGATTTTTTGATAGTTCAAAGAAGGTTCTCCGTCTATTCTTTCTCTTTCATAAATATAACTATCCGCCACACTTTGGTTTATGCCTAAATCTGTATACAGCATATCCTCAAGCTGTATTTGACATTCTTTTAATACCTCGTTGGTTTTTTCAATATTCTTAGCAAGTTCTCCTTCGCGACTCTTATCTTTTATATACCTAAGCCATTTATTGCGGTATACCCTCAGCCTTTCGCACTCAAGAGCAAATTTAATTTGCGCCTCTTGCGTAAGTTCTTCTGTCTTTTTCTTTGCATACGCCATGGACTCCACAATTTCACTTTCCCTTTTACGGTACTGCTCAAGAGATATACTAAGGTCATTGATTTGCTTTTTCAGTTCAACTATTCTCTCTGCCTGGTCGCGTATAACTTTATTGGAATTGTGAATAAGCTGGCAGTCTTTACACTTTTTTTTCATACAAAGTAATTATAAACTGTTCATTTGATATTAAAACACTTTTATTGGTTTTTTTTGTCTTATATTGCCGTGGGGGTCTATATAATATATATATCCTTATATTATATCAATCTATTTCATTGCATTTATAATCTTTTCAGAGGTTTTTGCCCGCTTGTCACAAAAATATCTGTTTACTAATAAAATGTTAATGGCGCCTATATGCGCAACAAAGGAGAAAAATTATTATGTACGATTGTTATGATAAAAATTATACTCAACCATGTTCCGTTAGCGGTTTTGGAAAAGAGGTTTATCCCTTAAACATGTTTCTTGTAGCCCAAAAACCCTGTTACAAGCCTTGTCAGCCCAAATGTTGCAGCCCTTGCTACAAACCCTGTTGCAAACCCTGCTGTCAACCTAAATGCTGCTCGCCTTGTTGCTATAAGAAACCTTGTCCTCCAAAATGTTTTTGCTTTCCGCTTCTTATATTATTGTGCGGTTGTTGCTAAAACATCCATAGCTAAAGCATGGTGAAACAAAAAAAAGAGCTGTCGTTTTCGACAGCTCTTTTAGTGTGCCTTATAAAGCTTTTTAAGCTTCAATATAGTCTATTTCTATATCTTTTTCATCCGCCACGAAATCTATATAATCAATTGTAAAGTCCGATGTAAGAGCAAAACCTAGATTTTCATACGGAACTGATAATTTGAAAGTAACAATTCCAATGAGTTCACCCTCATCATTAAATAAACCTCCGCCTGAGTTGCCCGGATTGACTGCTGAATCAGTTCTTATGGCCTCGCATATGTCTTCCATATACTCAACTTCATAGAGTTGAGGCGTTTCCGAGATTATACCCACAGAGGCTGTAATTCCAAGACCTGCCGCATTTCCAACAATAATAGTGGAATCGCCGATATCATGCTGGTGAGCCGAAGTTATTTCTACAACATCCAACTGCTGGAAATCTGTTTGGAATTTGACTATTGCCAAGTCTTTATGCAAATTATAGTCAATGACCTCTATTGGATACTCTGTTTCATCTCCTCTAAACATTGCTGAAAAATTATCATAAAGCACCTCTTCATTCCCTTCTTCAGGATATTCATAAATTAAACCATGCGCATTTGTCAATATGTAGCCGTCATGAGATATAATAACTCCGCTATAAAGTGATGATTCTTCCTGTTTCTCTGATTTAAGCGTTATAACTGATTGTAATAAGTTATTTTGGGATATTATATCTGCAAAATTTATCTGATTGTTTTCACCTTGTATGGCCTGAATCCATTCCTGCTCACTGCCTTCAAAACCATAGCTTACTGCTATATCATAAGCTGATAGACCGTCACTTCCGTCTTGTCCGTCTTGCCCATCTTGACCGTCTTGACCGTCTTGCCCATTTTGTCCGTCTTGTCCGTCTTGACCGTCTTGTCCGTCATTGCCAATAAAGGACTCCACCCATTCCGACTCACTCCCCTCAAAGCCCATAGAAACTGCAATATCATAAGCGGACAAACCTTCTTGACCTTGCAATGATAAAAGCCATTCTTCTTCATTGCCCTCAAAACCGTGTCTGACAGCAATCTCATATGCCGACTCGCCTCTTTCTCCTTGCAAAGCTGCAATATAGTCATCAAGGCTGCCCTCAAAACCCAATTCCTCTGCTTGGGCATAAGCTCTTTCATAGCTTATGGGTTGTTCGGTAGTTTGTTGGGCTGAAAAACCTAACATGACTACAAAACATGCTATTATTAATGAAGAAACTAAAATTACAATTATTTTTTTCATACGCTACCTTCCTCATTTTGAGTTAACTGATAATTTATTGTTAAGTTTTCTTCGTCTATAACTTCCTCAATATATTCTATTGTAGAATCAGAGCAAATTGCAAAACCCAAACCCTCATTTAACGCCGATTCTATAATCTTAAATGATACAACACCGATAACCTCTCCATATAGATTAAAAAGAGGTCCTCCGGAATTGCCTGGGTTTATGGTTGTGTCTGTTTGCACCACCTTTATTGATTCATAATTCTTCGGAGTGTTAGAGACCACACCGGTAGTAAGAGATGTTCCCAATCCTTGCGCGTTTCCGATTGTGGCAACCTCTTCGCCTAAATTTATTAAATCGGAATCTCCAAAAGTTACGGGGCTGAGATCTTGCGGTGGGTCTTCAAACTTAATGATTGCAAGGTCCTTATTATTGTCGTAGTGGATTACTTCCATTTCATACTGAATTGAATCATTTCTATAATTGGCAAGTATAGAGCTGTATTCTCTTATTTCCGTTCCCACGCTCCTATATCCGCCACCAAAAAGACCGCCACCTGCATATTCATAAATGGTATCCTCAAAAGTAACACAATGCGCGTTTGTCAAAACATAACCTTCTTCATTGAGTATAAAAGCTGTGGCCTGTGATGATGTTGTCTGATTTTCATATGGGGGATTTAGATTAGCTGAAGACTGAAGTTCAAGAACTGAATCTACATTTTCAGCTGCCTTAACTCCTATGTCAAAATAATCCTCGGGAAGATTATACTCTCTTTTTATATTATCAATAACCTCATCGGATATATAATCTTCCAATAGAAGTGTTGCCGATTGAGAGACCTCGCCTGTAATATTGTCAGCTATCATATCCGAAATATCTGTTGTAAGACGATTTGCCATAGCATCATCTACTCTGTCATCAAGACTATCCATAGCTGCCTGAAAATCTCTTTCTTGCTCTTTTTCCAGACTATTTGAAATAACAACATACATTATTGCATTGGCAATAAGCGTTATCACAATAGCCGCCACAATGATTACGGTTATTTTCTTTTTTTGTACGGTATTTGATTCATAATCATAGTTATAGTTCATTTTTTTCCACCTCTAATTTAAGTGTTGTCATCTATTATAATTATAGTTGCTTTATTTAATATTAAATTCTTTTTGTTGTTTATTTATATCTTTTGACTTTTTATCATATTGGTTATACAATGTTTTTTATTACAATAGTTATTATAATTATAATCCTGTAAACAATTTTGGTCAAGGAGTTACAATGCATGCTGACAAAGGCTTGAGGTCTGATAAAATGAGAAACAAGCCCGTGGGGAAACTGCTTTGGGGTATGTCTTTGCCGCCTATGCTTTCAATGTTCGCCCACGCTCTTTATAATGTCGTAGATTCAATTTTTGTATCCAATTATAATATTAAAGCTCTAGAGGCCATTGCAATAGCCTTTCCTCTTCAAATGCTGATAATTGCATTTGCCACAGGTATAGGCACAGGTTCAAACGCCATAGTCGCAAAAAAACTGGGAGAAGAAAAAGAAAAGGAAGCCTCTTTGGCTGCTCAGACCGGGCTTTTTATTACTCTTATTGCTGCGATTATGTTTATAATGATAGGATTATTTGTAACAAGACCATTTGTAGGAAGTTTTACAGACGATTCTCAAACCCTATCATTAGGCGTGCAATATTTATCAATTATACTCATATTCAGCCCTTTTGCTTTTGTGGACATTCATAATTCAAAGATTTTTCAGGCTACCGGAAATATGAAAGTTCCCATGATTACTCAAACCCTGGGCGCTGTAATCAATCTCATTCTTGACCCTTTTCTTATATTTGGCATATGGTTCTTTCCCGAACTGGGGATTATGGGCGCTGCGATAGCAACAATTATCGGACAGTTTTGCGCCATGGTGGCAGGCATAGCAGTTTTCAGATTGACAAAACAGGATGTAAATCCTTTCTTTAACAGAAATTTCCGTTTTGATAAGAAAATCGTCCGTGAAATTATGAAAGTAGGGCTTCCCACAATTATATTAAAAGGATTAGGCAGCTTTACTATCACAATAGTCAATACGATTTTGAAGTCCTATGACTACGCCATTTTGATTTTAGGGATTTATATAAGGCTGCAATCATTTATATTTATGCCGGTTTTTGGCTTAACTCAAGGCGCTCTTCCGATTATGAGCTATAATTACGGAGCCGGCAACAAAAAGAGGTTTTTTCATACTCTTAAATTATCTCTTATAGCAGCCATATCGATTATGACAATAGGGACACTTATTTTTCAGCTTTTCCCGCAAAGCCTTTTGTCTCTTTTCAATGCCAAAGGCCAAGCTATGGTATTGGGAGTGAGCGCTTTCAGGCTATTGAGCATAAGCTTTGTATTTGCCGCAATAGGCATTATGATGATTATAACATTCCAATCCTTGACAAATGGTCTGGCGGCTCTTCTGCTCGCTCTTACGCGCCAAATTGTTATCCTTATGCCCCTTGCTCTTTTGATGTCCGGTCTTGTAGGTCTTAACGGACTTGGGTTAAGCTATTCTAT
>CAZVHD010000093.1:0-6682 GCA_964626765.1 uncultured Christensenella sp. | reverse complement strand
CGGCATTACAGGTATGACCCTGTCTTATGTCCACGGTTGTGGAGTTCAAAAAGGCAGAGGAGAGTATTATCGCGGCGTAAAATACGATATGCATCTTTTACCAAAGGTAAAGGTGGAAATGGTAGTTAGCGAAATACCTGTTGACACCGTCATTGAAACTGCAAAGAAAGTCTTAAAGACTGGCAACATTGGAGACGGAAAAATATTCGTGTATGATGTGGAGAGAGTGGTTAAAATCCGTACAGGCGAAGAAAATTACTTGGCCTTGCAGGATTGCGACTAAGGTTTCTTCCCATTATTTTCATTTACGGCAAAAGAGCATTCTTTAGGGAATGCTCTTTTGCTATTTCGTTTGGTCTGTACCCTTTATAAAAAGAATTTATTTTGTAAATTCCACTTCTGCTATCACAGGGAAATGGTCGGAAGGATAGTTGCCCTGTTCATCAGTGTTTCTAATAACCTTATACTTATTGGCGCAGAACTCTGGACTTGTCAAGATAAAGTCTATGGGGCGGGTATGCGAAGAACCTCTAAAGCCGTTAAAAGTGGGACCAAAATCCGTGTTGTTTTTGGGCGCAAGGTACTTTGTGTCCTGTAAGTTTTCCGAGAGCAAAAGCTCATAGTTTTGTCCGCCTTCGTGAAAATTAAAATCACCTGTTACAAGAGACGGCATGCCTTTGTCTTCAATCTTGTCCAAAATTAGATTTACGCTCTGGGTCTTTGCGACGCTGCCCTGATGGTCAAGGTGGGTATTGAAATGAATAAAACCTTCTTGAGTCAGATTATCCCTAAATTTAATTTGGGTACATATTCTCTCCACACTTGCATCCCAACCTTTAGACATTACCTCAGGCGTTTCAGATAGCCAGAAAGTTTCTTTTTCCAAAGCCTCAAACCTATTCTTTTTCCAAAAGATTGCCGACGCTTCGGAAATAAGTTCAAAAGAATGGCGATGTTCTCCGTAAAAACCGTATTCATTAAGATTATCTCTAAAAAACTGATATTGAGGTTCCTTAAGCTCCTGAAAGCCTATAATATCCGGCTTAAAAACTTCTATCACCTCCAATACATTATCTTTACGGTTTATCCAATTATTGACAGGGTTTTGTTCCATAGCGATGCACCTTACATTAAAGCTCATAACCTTTATAGAAAAATCTTTATCCTCGTTTATGGTTTGCCATGCAGCTGCGCTGAACGCCAAAGACAAAGAAAACACTAAAGCCAAAATAAGGCATGTAAATCTTTTCATATATATCACCTTTTCTTTTTACTTTAACACAATTAATATAACTTAACAATATAGAATAAATGGATAAAATACTTATTTGAGATTAATCTTATTGCTAATACCTTGAAATACTGATAATATATATGCTATGAAAAGATTAAAAGATTTGAAGGTTCCTTTAGACAAAGAATATCGCCTTAAAGAAATAGCCGCTATGAAGGCCGGCATAAATTCGCAGGCAATAAAAACTCTTAATATAGTAAAAAAATCCATTGACGCAAGAAAAAAATCAGACATAAAGTTTATCTATACAATTGATTTATCTGATAGAAAAGAACTTCAAAAAGAAATTATTTTTCCCAAGGCAAAAAAACCGCTCAATAAACGACCTGTAATAATCGGGAGCGGTCCTTCAGGACTGTTTTGCGCTTTATATCTTGCATACGCAGGGCTTAACCCTATAATTATAGAACGAGGAAGCCAAGTTGAAAAAAGAATAAAAGATGTAGAAAGCTTTATCAAAACAAGGATATTAAACCCTGAAAGCAATATACAATTTGGCGAAGGCGGGGCGGGAACCTTTTCAGACGGAAAATTAACAACTCTTACAAAAAGCCCGTATCGCCAAGACATCTTAAGAATATTTGTAAAGTTCGGCGCTCCAAGAGAGATACTTTATCTCAATAAACCGCACATAGGCACAGACAATTTGATTGAAATAGTAAAAAATATAAGAAAAGAAATTGAAAGTTTGGGCGGAGATTTTTATTTTGAAACTTATATGGACGAGATAATTCTTTTTAATAACAAGGCCTGCGGAGTGAAAGCAGAAAAAAAAGAATTTTTCAGCGACCATATTATACTTGCAATAGGACACAGCGCAAGGGACACATACGATATGCTCTATAAAAAGGGCGTTTATATGGAGCAAAAGGAATTCTCAGTTGGCTTTAGAATTGAACATCCCCAAAATCTTATAAATCTCAATCAGTATGGAGAGAAGTTTTATAACCATAAAGCATTGGGCGCGGCCGACTATAAATTTGTCAGCCACACAAACACATCAAAAAGCGTATACACCTTTTGCATGTGTCCGGGCGGAATGGTTGTAGCCGCCACCAATCAAAAAGGTCATGTAGTAACAAACGGCATGAGTTATTACAAACGAAATTCAGTTAACGCAAACAGCGCCCTTTTAGTAAACATCAAAAAAGAAGATATGCCCTCTCAAGATCCTCTTTGTGGAATTAATCTTCAACAAAAGTTTGAAAGAAAAGCTTATTTATGGGGTGGAGAAAATTACAACGCGCCTGTTCAGCTTGTTGGGGACTTCTTAAAAGGGGTTTTATCAAAAGACTTTGGCAGAGTCTTGCCCTCGTATCCTCTTGGCGTGACTTTGTCTGCCCTTCACGAATTTTATGATAAAGAATTATATGAAAGTTTTTCTTTTGCAATAAACGATATTAGCAGAAAAATGGAATGCTTCAATATGTATGACGCTATTCTCACCGCTCCGGAGACCAGAAGCTCCTCCCCTGTGAGAATATCAAGAGACCAAAACTTTGAGAGCATATCCACAAAAAATTTATATCCTTTAGGAGAGGGTTGCGGATATGCTGGCGGCATTATGAGTTCGGCAGCCGATGGCGTAAAGTTGGCAACTAAAATTATAGAGAGCTTAAATTAAAAGTCAATTAGTTAGAAGTTCTAATTAATTATGAACTTATGACGATATCTTTTCTCATACAATATTTAGACATAATTCGACAAATTAAGTATATTTTTTACTATTATTATCCTCTATAAGTTCTTTGTTTATTGATTTTATAAGGTCAATACACTATAATATAGTAACCATTAACAAAAGGGGAAAAAACAAAATGACACATCAAGAATTTTCTGATAAACTAAGCGAAGCAATCTTCATGAACATTGAAGAAGTAGAAAGTATTAAAGAAAGAAATGAAGCCAATTCTCTTTGTTTTTCGGTGAAAACAAAAAATGGAGAGAATTTCGAAGTCCAAGTGAAAAAAACCGCTTGATGAATATCCTTCAAATATTTTGACAATGTATATATATGGTGATATTATTAAGAAATAATTAATATATCAGGAGCATGAATGTGATAAAAGCCGTAAGAAAAAAATTTGTCAGAATATCTGAAAAAGCTGATAGGTTTTTTTATTCGGAAATTTATATAGCCTTAATAACTGCCATTGGCATAACCGGATTTCTTTTTAGTCTGGAGATTTACGCTATATATGCTATCGCCGCTCTTACTTGCATAAACTGGATACTCTGCAAAGATATTATGCCAAGTTTCTTATCAGTTGCAATTATAGCCATGACACCTCTAGCAAGGTATGCTGAGGATGCTTATTTTCAGTCGGGAATATATCTTATTTTCTTTGTAGTTCCATCATTCATTCTTCACATGGTTTTGCACCCGCCCAAATTCAAACCAAACAAGTTTCTTTTTACAACCTTAGCGGTTGCTATTAGTGTCACTTTGGGAGGGCTGTTTTCTACAAACATTCAAGAATATTTTTCAATGCCTGCGCTGTATTATATATTTGGTTTGGGTTTTGGAATGGTTTTTATTTATATTGTTATACAATCAGATGTACCTTATAATAAAGCTCGAATTGCTGAGTATTTTGCAAAAATGATGGTAGGCATTGGCGTTATGGGTATAGTTATGATATTTTCTCACTATATCATCAACGGTGAGCTCATAGATGCAAGATTTGGAGCCTTCAAAAGCATGATGCAGTGGAAAAACAACTTATCCAACAACCTATTATTAAGTATGCCTTTTGCATTTTATTTAGCCGCTAAAGGTAAAAATTCAGTGTTATATTTAATCATCGGTCTATTGCAATACATGGCAATAATGCTTTCATTTTCTAGAGGCGGTATAGTATTTAGCACAATAGTATTTCCGATAGCCCTCGTATCCACCTTTATTATGGCAAAAAAAGATAGATTAAATTTCTTAATCATCATTGCTATTTTGGGCGGACTTGTTTATCTTGCTTTTCAGTCCATTTCTTCATCTCTATGGGAAAGGGTATTAAATATTGTTGAAATCAGAGAGGGCGAAGCAAGAATTAATCTATACAAGCTTGCCTGGGAAAACTTTTTGAAATACCCTATATTTGGAAGAGGCCTTGCCTATGACGGAGGCATGTACTATCGCCCTGAGGTTTGGTGTATATACTGGTATCATTCAACTATATTCCAAATATTAGCAAGCCTAGGAATCATAGGGCTTTTAGCTTATGGATATCAGGAAATTGTAAGAATTTTTACCCTAATTAAGGTTAGAAGCAGATTCAACTTGTTTGCTCTTTTATCGCTCATCGGATTTGCAGGATATTCAATGGTCAATGTAGGCTATTTTGTTCCCCTTCCCTTTGTTGCAATGCTTGTGCATATGTTCATAGTGGTTGATAGATACAACAATATTCTTATTGAGAATCCCATACTTATGGAAAAAGAAAAAATACTGTTGTAACTTTTTTATATATTGTTTTCCCTTATCGCATGTGATATTATGAAATTAAAGAGACTCTTTACTACTTGATATGACCATATATGATTGTAAAAAGTCATGAATAACAGTCTATTATAACAACTAATAAAGATAACTTGGTTTTTAATATAGATTAATAAATATGAGGTGAAAAAAAATGTGTGACACAATGGTTGCTTTGCCTAACTGCACAAAAGACGGTAGATTGATTTTTGCAAAGAATTCTGACAGGGCGCCAAACGAACCCTTGTTGACTATAAAATACCCTGCAAAAGATTATAAAAAAGCTCAAGAAGTCAACTTGACCTATATTTCAATACCTCAAGTTCAACATACTCATGAAGTAGTACTTATGAAACCTAGCTGGATCTGGGGCGCGGAAATGGGATTTAATGAATTTGGACTTAATATTGGCAACGAAGCGGTTTTTACAAAGGAAAAAAAGGGAAAAGACAGTCTTATTGGAATGGATATGGTAAGACTTGCTCTGGAAAGGTGCAAAACGGCTTATGAAGCAATGGAACTGATTATTGGACTTTTGCAAACTTACTCTCAGGGAGGCAACTGCGGATATGACCATAACTTCCACTACCACAACTCTTTTTTAATGGCCGACAGAAAAGAAGCTTATGTACTGGAAACAGCAGGAGAGTATTACGCCGCCAAAAAGGTGAAAGATGTATACGCCATTTCCAACGGTCTTTCAATAGACGATGATTATGATTTAATACACCCAAAAGCTATCTCTAACGCCATAAAGAAAAAGAGAATTAATATGATAGAGGAATTTAGTTTTGCAAAATGCTATTCCGATAAGATATATACTTATTTTTCTAAGAGCAAACAAAGAAGATGTCTGGCGACAAGAATTTTGGAAGAGCAAAAAGGCGATATTACCCCAAAGACAATGATGCAAATTTTACGAACCCACGCTCCTGATTACAAGTATGACACTAACAGCGTAGGCTCAATCTGTATGCATGCAGGCGGGCTTATCGGAGACCATACAACGGGAAGTTATATTGCCAGCGTGGGATTGAATGACGAATATTATTATTTGACCGGTTCCTCTTTGCCATGCCAAAGCATCTATAAACCCCTCATATTAAATGACAAGATGCCTTTGCCCAGCGAAGACGAGGAAAAGGCGAAGGAATTTTGGCTAAGAGAAGAAAGATTGCAACGCTTTTTGTTGTCAGGGCAAATTGACAAAGAAAAATATCTAGAGGAAAAACAAACACTTGAAGATAAATACTATAAAGAATTTGAAACCGCGGAACATACGAAAAAAATTCAGCTCATAGAAGAGGTATGGCAAAAAGCCAAAGAATTGAGGGAAAAGTATCTCAAACCTCTTGAAAAAAAAGGTTTTAACTTTCAAAAAGGCAAACGCTCATACCGCAAATACTGGAGTAAAAAGACTCAAATTCTTTTTTCATAAAAAAAGTTTAATATATTTGTTGACTCGTCCCTCGGGGCATGGTTTACACTTTATTCAGAACACAGCGTCGGAGTTAAAAAATGTTCAAAATCGGAGAGTTTAGCAAAATCAACAGAATTACAATCAAGACCTTAAGATATTATGAAAAGATAGGTCTGCTCATTCCTGACAAAACAGACAGAGAAAGTGGCTATCGGTATTATTCTATCTCTCAACTAAATGATATCATAAACATTCTAACTCTAAAAAGAATGGGTTTTTCCCTTGCTGAAATCAAGAATATGAATATTTCTGACATGGATAAACAAACCATTGATAACAAAATCGCTCAAATAAAAAAACAACTTCAAGATTGTAACAAGATGATTTGCGACCTCAAACGACTGAGAACACAAATTTCAGGAGGTAAAAAAATGAATGAAGTTAAAATCAAATCACTGCCAGAAGTAATAGTGGCAAGTCACAGGACAATCAT
>CAZVHD010000092.1:0-6741 GCA_964626765.1 uncultured Christensenella sp. | reverse complement strand
CCTTATTATTTGCAAGCATTTTTCATAGCCTTATTAAAGCAGGTAAAACTACAGCTTATAGTATATTGCATAAAAGAAAATTAAGAAATAAAGATGGTATATAAAAGATTTTATATTTTCCAATTTATAGGCGCTTTCCCCAAGTTTTCTAGAATTTTATTGGCTTTTGAGAAATGTTTGCACCCGAAAAACCCATAATAAGCAGATAAAGGCGAGGGATGGGGCGCTTCAAGTATGTAATGCTTGCTATTTGTTATAAGCCTCTTCTTAGCTTTTGCAGGGCCTCCCCACAGCATAAATATAATAGGGTCTTTTCTTTGATTGAGTCGTTTCAAAACCTCGTCCGTAAAAGTTTCCCAGCCTTGGGCTTTGTGTGACATAGGTTTTCCTTGTCGAACTGTCAATATAGTGTTTAATAAAAGAACTCCTTGTTTTGCCCAGGATGTCAGACATCCATCTTCAGGGATATTTATGCCCAAATCATCTTTGAGTTCTTTGAATATATTCATTAAAGAAGGCGGCTTTTTAATTCCCGGCTTTACTGAAAAGCATAAACCATGGGCTTGATTGGGTTGATGATAAGGGTCTTGACCTAGTATTACTACCTTGACATCATTGTAGGGCGTGAATTTAAGAGCGTTGAAGATATTATACATCGAAGGATATATTGTTTCTCTTTGGTACTCGCCCTTGAGATAACATCTCAGTCTTTGGTAATAATCCTTTTCAAATTCTTCGCCTAGAACATTTTGCCAGTCGTTACCCAAATTTACCATTTTTTCACCTTTGTAATATTTGAATATATTATAATACAATTTGAGCCATAAAGTCAATTATAGCTTGTCTATAAAAGCTATTTGTGTTATTATGAAATCATTATAAACAGGAGAATGACGATGAAAATAAAGGATATCGTAGAGGGTATAAAAGCCGAAGTCCTGGTTGGAAAAGATAGGCTTAACACCGAGGTGAATTCAGCATGCGCTTCAGACATGATGAGCGATGTGTTGGCTTTTGTCAAAGAACAGGCAGTACTGATAACCGGACTTGTTAATCCTCAGGTCGTTCGCACAGCAGAGATGATGGATATGAAATGCATTATTTTTGTTAGAGGCAAAAAACCCGACTCAGTTACCGTAGGCCTTGCAAAGAGCAAAAATATTGTTTTGTTATCTTCAAAGATGAAGATGTATACAGCATGCGGAATACTTTATGCAATGGGGCTTAGCGGCGGTAAGGACGATGAGTGAAAACAAAAAGGACAGCCTGCATTTTGAATTTGATGTGGACGGCGATAACTTCAATTCCGCAGGCACCGCAAGCGAGTTCATAAAAAACACCCTCAAGCAATTGGGGCTACCCCCCGCTATAATCAGAAGAACAGCAATTGCGATGTATGAGGGAGAGATAAATATGGTCATACATGCAGGTGGCGGAAAAGCTGTAGTAGATATAACCCCCAAGAGCATTGACATACAATTGATTGACAAAGGACCGGGAATTGAAGACATAGAGCTTGCCATGCAGGAAGGTTATTCCACAGCTCCCGATTCGGTGAGAATGCTGGGTTTTGGCGCCGGAATGGGGCTTAATAATATGAAAAAGTATACTGACTTTATGAATATAGATTCAGAAGTTGGGAAAGGTACAACAGTTAAGATGAAAGTAAACTTATAGAAGGTGATTATGTCAGAAAAAAGACTTCGTACGGTTACTCTGGACGAAGAAAAATGCAAAGGCTGCGTAGCCTGTATGAAAAGGTGTCCCACAGAGGCTATCCGTGTTAGAGACAAAAAGGCGAAAATACATTTTGACAAGTGTATAAGCTGCGGCGAATGTGTGCGGATATGTCCTCATCATGCAAAAAAAGCGGTTTATGACAATCTTGATATAATTAATAACTATAAATATAAAATAGCCTTGCCCGCGCCTTCGTTTTTTGGTCAGTTCAATAAAATTGACAATTTGGGACAAGTCATAGAGGGCTTAAAAACTCTTGGGTTTGACGAAGTTGTGGAGGTCGCCAAAGGAGCTGAACTCATAAGCGACGCTACAAGAAAGGTGATGAAGGAAGGCAAAATTAAAAAGCCTGTCATAAGCACTGCTTGTCCGGCAATTTTGCAACTTATACTGATAAGATATCATTCGCTAACCGACAACTTATTGGATATGCTGGCTCCCGTGGATGTTGTTGCCAAGATGTCCAGAGAAAAAGCAGTTCAAAAGACCGGGCTTAAAGCCGAGGAAATAGGAGTGTTTTTTATTTCTCCCTGTCCCGCCAAAGTTTTTGCGCTTAAGAGCGGACTCGGAGTGGTTAAACCTGTTGTGGATGGAGTACTGTCGGCAAGCGAGGTTTATCTTAAGATTATATCCGAAGTAAAAAAAGTAAAGAACATAAGCGAAGAATCCCAAACAGGGGTTTTGGGTTTTGCTTGGGCAAGTTCTGGCGGAGAAGCAGCAGGAGTTATGAAAGACAAGTATATATCCGTTGATGGTATAGAAAACTGCATAAATATTCTCAAAGAGATTGAAGACAACAAGCTTGATGATATAGATTTTGTGGAACTCAACGCCTGTATAGGCGGTTGCGTAGGCGGTGTATTAAACATAGAGAATCCTTTTGTTGCAAAGAGCAAAATAAGGGAATTAAGAAAACACTTGCCATTAAGCAAAAATAATATGAGTTCGGAAAATAAAAACCTGGATTATTTTAGATGGGAGACTAGCCCTGAAAAGAATGATGTTATGAAACTTGACGAAGACTTTATGGTGGCGCTTCAAAAACTCAACAAAATAGACGAGATTATGAAAGATTTGCCAGGCTTGGATTGCGGCAACTGCGGCGCTCCTTCATGTCGGGCATTTGCCGAGGATGTGGTCAACATGGAGGCGGATATATCCCTTTGCACAAGGAAAGATGAGAAAAATGAAAAAAGTAGCGATAAATGAGCTTGTAAAAGCAATAAACGCAAAAGTCGTTTGCATGGGCGATGTAAAAACCCTTGAGAACGGGTATTGCGGAGATTTTTTGTCTTTTGTAATAAGCCGTATTCCCGACTATTCAGCATGGTTTACTGTTATGAATAACGCAAATGTGGCGGGAGTGGCACAGCTTGCCGAGGTTGGAGCTATTGTCATTTGTGAAAATATAAAAGCCGATAAAAGACTAAAAGAATGTTGTGAAAAAGAAAAAATAAATTTATTAGAAACAAGCTTTACATCGTTTGAATGCGCAGTAGAGATGGGAAAATTATTAAAATGAAAGTCTATTATGATTTGCATATTCATTCTTCGCTTTCACCTTGCGCCGCTGATGAGATGACTCCACTGAACATAGTGGCTATGGCGTCAGTCAAAGGTCTTCAGGTTATTGCTGTTAGCGACCACAACAGCATTAAGAATGTTGAAGCCGCAATGGAATGCGCAAAGGATTTTGAGATTATTGTCATACCTTCAATGGAAGTTCAAACATCCGAAGATATACATGTTTTGACCTTGTTTGAAGATTTTGAAAGCCTTAAAACCTTTAATGACGCCTTGACAAAAAGACAAATTGAAAACAAAGAACATATCTTTGGGCGTCAGTTGATTATAGACGCCGATAATAATATTGTGGGAAAGGAAAAAAGTTTTCTTATGGCGGGTGTGGAAGAAAGTATTTACACCGTCGTAAACAAGACAAATCAGCTAGGAGGCGTGGCAATTCCCGCCCATATTGATAGAACTCAAAACGGTATCATAGCTATTTTAGCAGATATACCTAAGGACTTGGATATAACAGCGGTGGAGCTTAGTAAGTATGCCCCCGACTATATTAAGGATAAATATATAAGATATAATTATATATATAATTCAGACGCCCATAGGCTTGAGGATATTTCAGAACAAGTTAATTATATAGAAATAGGTCAATTAAACGCTAAAAGTTTTTTGTTAGCAATAAAGGGAGGATAAGAGAGATGAAAGACATCAAAAAAGACATTGAAAAAAGAGTGGACTGGATAAGGCAAACAATTAAAGACGCAGCGGCTAAAGGCGTAGTATTCGGTTCAAGCGGAGGAAAAGACAGCGCCCTTACGGGTATTCTTTGTAAAATGGCGACCGATAATGTAACGGGGATTATTATGCCATGTTCAAGCAAAAGAAATTTTACCATAGACAAAGAGCACGCCACCGCAGTAAACAAGCAATTTGGCATAAAAACTCTGGAAGTGGACTTGACGCCGATAAAAGAGCTTTTTTCTAAAAAGCTAGAGAACCTATGCGAGGAACAAACTCCTATGGCGTACGCCAACATTAATCCCAGACTCAGAATGATAACTTTATATAATTATGCCCAGAGAAAGAATTATTTGGTGGCGGGAACGGGAAATAGAAGCGAAGCTACTATGGGATACTTCACTAAATGGGGAGACGGAGCTTGCGATTTTAATCCAATAGCTGATTTGACGGTTAGAGAAATTTATGAAATACTTTCATACTTAAAAGTCCCTTCATTTATTATCGAAAAGGCCCCTTCCGCCGCCTTGTTTGAAGGGCAGACCGACGAAGAGGAAATGGGTATTAGCTATAATGAAATCGATGACTATTTATTGCTGGGCAAGGCAACAAATCAAGTTAAGGAAAAAATAGAAAGAGCCTATAAAGCTACTGAACATAAAAGACAACCCATAAAAACATACAAATAAGAGACCGAAGGGATTTTCAACCAAACGCCTCAAAGAGGTGTGAAAGGCCTTTTGCTCGAACTTTCAGGGGATAATGTCAAGCGCATTAAATATTTGTAAATGACATTTCCCCTCTGTCCTGAAATTTACCCCTATCACCCTTGCCTTAAGGCTTACCATTGGTGTTGATATTAGTTTCACTTTACTCTTTAATCAAGTAAAAAAAAGATTTTTTATTAATGGTAATTGAAAAGATTTTTATATGTATTTTTTTACCAAAAAATAATAGCTAAAAAAAGTAAAAAAAAGATGAAATTGTATTATTTTATCGTAAGTTTTGCTTGTCAAAAATGCCTTTATTATATATAATGACTGGGTTGTTAAAAATATACACATGACAGGAGGTTCGTATGAGCAAAATA
The DNA here is from genome assembly GCA_964626765.1 of uncultured Christensenella sp. GTDB lineage: Bacteria > Bacillota > Clostridia > Christensenellales > DTU072 > DTU072. Next base: position 1,652 of record CAZVHD010000092.1, on the reverse strand, counting down.
AAGCTCACAAAAGTCCCTTTTTCCGGCACAGCAAAACAGGAAAAAGAATTAAAAGAGAGATTGGCAGAAATTAAAAAAATGGACGGAGCGCTTATGCCGGCGTTGCAAGCGGCGCAAGATATATACGGCTATCTTCCAGAGGAAGTACAACTTATGATATCCGAAGAGCTTAACATTAGCCTAGAGGAAATTTTTGGGGTGGCTACTTTTTATTCGCAGTTCACTTTGAATCCGCAAGGCAATATACAAATTGCAATATGCATGGGAACAGCTTGTTATGTAAAAGGTAGCGGCGATGTGTTAGATAAGTTCAAAGATTTATTGGGCATAGAAGCCGGCGACTGTACTGAAGATGGAAAATACGGTCTTGTAGCCACAAGGTGCATAGGTTGTTGCGGACTTGCGCCTGTACTTACCGTAAACGATAAGGTATACGGAAAAGTTACCGTTAGCGATGTTGAGAAAATAATTGAAGAAAATAGTTAAAAGAATTAATATGAGAGAACTTTCTCTGCACATACTAGACATTGTGCAAAACTCAATAACCGCAAACGCTCGAATGATAATTATTGATATTGAGGCTGACTTTACCAAAGATTTGTTATCCGTAAGAATAACAGATGACGGAAAAGGAATGAATAAAGAGCTGTTGGAAAAGGTTGCAGACCCGTTTTCAACTACAAGACAAACAAGAAAAGTGGGAATGGGAGTATCCTTATTCAAAATGGCAGCGGAAAACAGCGGAGGAAAGTTTGATATAAGCTCAAAAGAAAAGATGGGAACAGTAGTTATGGCGGACTTTAAGATATCATCAATAGACCGTGTCCCTCTCGGTGAGATTGATGAGACGATGGCAACATTGCTTATGGGCTCGCCTCAAACAGATTTTGTTCTCAACTATGAGGTGAAAAACCAAGAGCAGAGTCGGGAATTTAATTTTGACACAAGAGAAATAAAAGAAGAACTGGAAGAAGTGCCCATAGATGAATACGAGGTTATCAGTTCAATAAAAACATACATTAAAGAAAATATAGAAGTAACAAACGGAGGTTTAGTTATATGAAATCGATAGCGGACATTAATGCCATCAAAGAAAAAATGCAAAAAGTTTTGGGCTCAAGAGAAGAGCAAACCGAAAATGACATAAGGATTGTTGTCGGCATGGCTACCTGCGGCATAGCTGCTGGCGCAAGACCAGTAATCAACGCTTTTGTTGATGAAGTCGCAAAAAGAAACCTTAAGAATGTTAAGGTCACTCAAGCGGGTTGTTTGGGTATGTGCAAATATGAGCCAATGGCTCAAGTTTATGTTCCCGGCAAAGAGGTTGTTACATATGTAAGACTGGACGAGGATGCCGCAAAGCAAATAGTAACAGACCATATAGTTAACGGAAATGTCGTAACAAAATATACCTTAGACATAGAATAGGAGGATGACAATGTATAGAAATCATATTTTGGTTTGCGGTGGAACGGGTTGCGCAAGCGGAAATTCCCAGCAAATATTTGAAGAGTTTGAGAATAGGATCAGAGCCAAAGGCCTGGAAGAGGAAGTAAAGGTTATTATGACCGGTTGCTTTGGTCTTTGCGCATGCGGTCCGGTGGTTGTCGTCTATCCTGAAGGCGCTTTTTATCAGCAGGTAACTGTTGAGA
>CAZVHD010000091.1:0-6746 GCA_964626765.1 uncultured Christensenella sp. | reverse complement strand
CACGGTTTATATAAGCCAACTTTTCAAAACAATCGGCGTCCATTTTTATGTGAGCAAATATTTTTTTATATACATTGTCTTTTCCCTTACAGACAAGACTTCCATCATTGCAACTTAACTCCGCTGTTCCGGCGCTGAAATCTCTACGGATTGTGTATTCCTCGTTGTTATATTCATACTTAAGCTCTATCCGCCCTTCCTTTTGCTCACCGCCAAAAAGACCCAGTGAAAACAGCTTTATGAGTTCGGGCATATTGTCATTGCTTATGGCGACAAGATTGGCGGTTTGTGTTGTGAAATCGTACTTTTGACACTCTTTGTTGAATATTCCGTCTACGGATAAAAATAATGGTCTCATTGAGCCTCCAAAACTAAACATAATTTGTTATTATTATTCTTTGTAAATCGCTATCATTTATCTCTCTTCTTAGCAAAAATATCATAAGCTTTTACCCAACAAAATAGACTGGATATTTTTGTGGATTTATGTTATATTATAAAAGCTACAAAAATTCAACCTATTTTATCTTAACAGTAGTTATTATTATACAACTATTAATTATCTTTTGCAATACATTAAAAAACCAAAAATTATATAAGAGGAGTTTTATGTCTTTTTGTAAACTGAGCAACAATTTTATTAACAGTGGATATACTCTCATTGAGAATGAGTTTTTATTGAGCCATATGCCCGGAGCAGACCCCATAGACATAAAAGTGTATCTTTATGGACTTGCTTTAGCAAACTCCGACTACGAAAATAATAATTCCATGGAAAAAATCGCTCTTTGCCTGAAATTACCCGAGGAAAGAATTATTCAGGCCTTCAGGTACTGGCAAAAATCAGGACTTGTGGATATTTCATCCACCTCACCGCCTGTTGTGACCTACCTTCCCGTAAAGAATTCCCTTCCTCCGATTGTTAAATATAAAACAAAAGAGTACTCCACCTTTGTTGACGAGCTTTATCGCCTTTTTCCCGAAAAGGTGTTGAGCCCTAACTCAATAACGGAATTTGTCGACCTTATTAAAGCTACAAAAATGGAAACAAACGCTATGCTAATGATAATAAAATATTGCATAGACTACAAAAATGGCAAAGCCAGTACTCCCTATATTCTTTCCGTTGCCGATGACTGGACCAAAAAGGGATTGATAACTGAAGAAAAAGTAAACGAACATATAACAAGTCTTGAAGCTAACTCCGAAGCCATACGCCAAATATTCTCCTCTTTGGGTCTAAAAAGAGAGCCCAATCTGGACGATAGACAGCTATATGTAAAATGGACAAAGGAATACGGTTATAATCTAGACGCCATCCTAGTTGCCGCACGAGCCCAAAAAAGAAGAGGCGGCATGCAAAGACTGGACCGCTACATAGAAGAACTAAAAAACGCGCGAGCCTTCTCCGCTCAGGAAATTAACGAATATTCCAAAAATAAACAGGCCGTCTATGACCTTTCCATAAATGTTGTTAAAAACATCGGGGGATACTACGCCTCTATGGACATAGTCATCGAAACCTATATAGTACCCTGGCTTTCAAAGGGTTTTACTTATGAATCTCTTTTAACAATAGCAAAATACTGTTTTCTCAAAAACATCAAAAACCTTGATGGAATGCAACAGATGGTGGACAGCTTCTATAAAATGGGACTTCTGGACAAGGATAGTATCAATAATTACATAGAAAAACAAATTGAAATTGACCATAAAATCAAATCAATCTTTGAAAAATGCAATTATATGGGGCTTGTCACAATTCGGGACAGGGAATACTATCGTACTTGGATGGAGTGGGGCTTCAATGACGAAATCATATCCTATGTTGCAAGTCTTGCAAAGAAAAATCCCTTTCCTATTCAAACCATAAACAGAAATCTTGGAATTCTCTTTCAAAAGAATATCAAGACCCTGGACGAGGCAAAAAACATTCTCAAAAAAGAAATCAAAACAGACCGAGTACAGTATTCTTACGGCGAAAGCGTGGATGATTCGTATATCTATAACTATAATAAAGCTCTGGAAATCATAAACAACAGAAGAAACCTTGCCGAATTAAAAGTCAAAAACACTCTTGACAAATTAAGAGCCGACAAAAAATACTCTAAATTAGAAAATAAGATGGGAGAGCTTAAATTTGAAATAGCCAAAAGAGAAGCCCAAAACAAGAGTTTAGGGAGTCTTCCAGACGAGTTTGACCAAGTGAAACAAGATTACAACAATCACCTTAAGGCCTTAGGATACACAAGCGATGACCTTTTGATAAAATATGTTTGCAAAGAATGCAAGGACACAGGCTATGTCAAGGGCAAAAAATGCAAGTGCCTTACTGATTTGATTTATAATGAAAAATAGTATCCAAAAGCTCTTTTTTAAGGCGCTTCGGGAGCTTTTTCACCTTTTATGGGTTTGGAATCACCGTGTTTTACAAGAGCCATAAAGATTGTGGCGATAATTACGCTTACTGCGGAATACGCAAATAAAGACGTATCTCCAAACCAGTCCATTATGAGCCCTCCGAAAAACGGGGTTATGGCTTGTGCACTCATAGTCGCCATATAATAGTATCCTGTGTATTTCCCCACTTCTTTTGCCGGGGCAAGCTCAACAACCATGGGAAAAGTATTGACATTGGCAATAATAAGTCCAAATCCTGATATAAGATAAAACAGCGCAAAAACATACTGAGCGGATGAACTGGGTCTTATCCAAAGCCAAATCAATATATACGATATTACTGCCATAACAAAACCCAATAAAACCGATTTCCTTCTACCAATTTTTGTGGCTAAATACCCCACTGGCAAAAAGGCTATGGCGGAAACAGCCATGCCCGCTCCGGAAATAACTGACGCCACACCGGGCGCTAGATTAAGCGTTCTTGTGGTATAGACTGACAAGTTTGAGGTTATGGAATTGTATCCCATAAACCACATAAAGATTGCTGCAAGAATAAATAAAAAGCTCATCATTTTCTTTTTGTTTTCAATCTTGTCCTGCGCTGTTAGGTTTTTATTCTTTTCATACTCTTTCTTTATGGCTTCTTCATCATTGTCAATACCGTGTTGCTCGCAGATTTCTCTGCATTCCTTGACAAATTTGTTTTCATTGACCAATAACAGAAAAGCTGTCATTAACAACAACATTCCACCGCCTACGCATGCGAATATGCCAATAAACGGGTTGTCGCTGATAAAAAATCCCACCGTATAGATTACTAAAGCCAATGCCGAGCCCACGCCTCCCATAAGATTAATAATGGCGTTGGCGGGCGACCTCAATGGTTTGGGCGTCACATCGGGCATAAGAGCAACAGCAGGCGACCTGAATGTCGCCATGGATACCAAAACAAAAAATAGAATTATCATATACACAATAAGTCTTGAGGTGTTTTGTTTGGTTATTTGCTCATTTACCTGGAGACTGAGCCATGAATTCAAAGGAGATACGCAAAACCTTTGATATTCCTCGTTTTGTTCAAGATAAATTTGAGCCTCTTCATCCTCTAATTTTTCACCATTTTCGTCATAATATGTTTTGTTGAAAAGACCCTCCGACGATATGTCATATTTCCCGGTCAAGCCTATTTCTATAAATTTTTGTTTGTCCACATTGTTGCTATCAAGATACAGTTTATCTCCGTAGCTTTCATAAATTTCTCCCCATTCGTCTTGGGTTAAGTCCTGGGTTATCTCTTCTCTGAATTGGGTGGCTTCCTTATATTGTGAATTGGCGGAAATCGGAACAAATACCATAAGTACCACAGTTGCTATCGTCCCAATAACAATAAAAGGGGTTCTTTTGCCAAATCTTGTCTTTGTCTTATCGGATAACCTGCCAAAAATAGGCAATAAAAAAAGAGAAAGCAAATTGTCAAGCCCCATAATAAAGCCCCTCATTGCATTGGAAAGACCAAACGCTCTATCCAAAAGTAAAGGTACGACAAAGTCATACGATGACCAGAATATAGTAATTATAGAAAATGCAAAACCTACTTTTATTGTTTTCTTAAAATCCAATTTTAATTTCATAAAAACCTCTGAAGACCGACAAACGCCGTAATTTTGATATAATTATAGTCTATTTGCAGTGGTTTGTAAACACACATATTTATATTTCTAAAATGTAATCTGTGGTGATGTAATCCACCTTAGCCTCTATAAGCTCCCTTGCTTTTTCAACATCATTGATTGTCCATACATTGATTATACCCTCACTGTCCTTGGCTCTTTGCAAAACGCTTTGGTTTGCGATACTTTGATTTATACCAAGATTGTCGCCGGCATCCATTAAAAGCATGACAAGCACAAGATTTGACGATAAAGTCTGAACCATTATTTCAGTGTTTTCCTGCCTTATGTTTTCAATATTTCGCTGATGGAAACTGATAAATTGTACTCTTTCAAGCGGAATTTTGCTTTCAACAAAGTCAATAAGGTCAGCTATCTCTTGCTTGTCGGGAGTGTATTTTAATTCTATAATTGCCATCTTATCATATTCATAGCATATCTCAAGATATCTTTGCAAACTGACAACCCTAAGCCCCTCAGTACTGTGCTGGGGATAGTTGGATGATGGTTTGAGGGGAAGGGAAATAGCCTGTTCATAGGTTATATCATGTATATAAACACTCTCATCCTCAAAAGGGTTGGCATCATGAGCGCAAACCCATACCCCGTCTGAAGTTAGCCAGATATCAGTTTCTATTGCAAAGAAAAATTCGCTCTCAGCCGCGCTTAAAAAGGCCTGTTCGCTGTTTTCATAGTACTCTGAGCTATGCCCTCTGTGGGCGATAAATTTTGTTGCTTCGGGAATTATAAATTCATACTCGGGATTGTAAACAAGCATGGCGAAAGTGGTTGCTATAATAGCTATAACAACCAAAACGCCCATGGTCTTAAAAAATCTTTTTATCATAATTCAAGCTGTCCTTTATCTTTTTATAAGATTATGTATTTTAGTGAAAATGCTGCCATACCTTTTGCTGCCAACTAGCGATTTTCTTTTCATCATATTCAGATGGTATCTGATTCCCCAGTTCTATTGCTTTTTGCATTTTATCAACAACGCTCTTCAGCTTTAATAATAAACCTATTTTTGGAAATCCCGCCGCTACTTTTTTGAGAAGGTCCATTACTGAAAGTTTCAATACTCCTCCGCTGCCTGACACCTGCATTTCTTTTTCGCTTATGACACCCTTGTCAAAAAGAAAGGCTATGTCCTCGCTAGGCGCCTCGATCAGCCATCTTTTCAAAGTATCCACTCCCATATGCTTACTTCCTGCTTTATACATAAATTTGACTTGATATTTCCACAGGTTTTGTTTTTCCAATCCGCCTTTTATTATTATATCAGAAAGTATCCCCGCCGCAAGCATAGAACTAGCGATACCGGACCCCATCATAGGTATTGTCATAAACGCCGCGTCACCTATCGCCACATATCCGTCCGTCACCATTTTTGTAAGAGGATATCTCACGGGAATGGCGCAAATCTGTCCGCCATGTAAGAGCTTATCGCCCATTGAGGGATTGTCTTTTTTCAATTCCTTGATGGCGTTTTCCAAAGTTGATTTTTCAAGTTTGTCAAGTCTGCCAACTAATATATCAACCTCTCCTTCAATCTCGTGTCTTATCCATGACAGCCCTCTTTCCCCCAAATGTTTAAGGTAGGCTTTGTTTTTATGTACTATCTCTACATCTTGTTTTTGTTCGTAAAATCCTCTGTAAGCGTAAAATATATCGCCTGGATAGGGTTTTTGTTGAATGCCCGAACTTTGAGGAAGGCTTGCTCTGAAAGGAGACAAAGCGCCGCTGCTATCTATTACCAAGTCGGCTTTTATGTTTTTTCCACCGACTTTTATTCCCTCGACTTTTTCATCCTTAATTAAGAGTGATTGAACCTCGGTTTCAAAAAAGAGCTGGCTAAATTCCTTTGCTCTTTCTATAAAATGCTTTGATAAAGCCCTTCTTTGAAAAGCCAAATCTCTTTCGGTATTTGTGGGAACAAAAAGTATCTTTTTTGCCTTTGGGGGTACAAAAGACCAGTCTGATTTTGGATGATAGTACTTTTTATCGGGAAGAGGAATATCCATATCCCTAAAAATTTTGCAAGCTGCATCATCATGCCAGTCATAGCTTACTAATTCCTCTTTGCTCTTTTCATATACTATGACATCATATCCTGCCTTTCCCAATTCTCTTGCGGTAATAAGTCCGCCTATTCCCGCTCCAATAATAACAACTTTACTCATAAAAAAACCTCCTTAATGAATTAATTTATATTCTTCTTCGGGGTATATATATCCCACAACAGGCAGCATTGAGTTATATACTTTTTCTATATCAAAAATACCAAACCTCATTCCGCCTTTTTTCTCAATTCCTTGGTACTCTCCCTGAAAAAGAACCGAGGATAAATTTAAGTCTGCCACAAACATAGCGCACTTTTGTCCCTTCTGGATTTGTTCCAATTCCTCTCCGTAAGCTGTAAGGGGTATGATTAATCTGCCCTTGTCTTTCATAACAGCCTGCATTGTGGGCAATAAAACGGGAAAGCCTTCCTTGTTTATGTATGACAAAAACTTTAATGACATCATATCTTTTACTAATTTCACGCTCAAATTCTTAATTTTGTCTATTCCGTCGGGATTGGGATTTAACATTGGCTTTAGCATCCGTCCTGACAGGGCTCCCTTTATTATTCCTCCCATGGGAAGGGGTTGTTCCCCCGAAAAATCCACT
>CAZVHD010000090.1:0-6776 GCA_964626765.1 uncultured Christensenella sp. | reverse complement strand
GGAAGAGTGAGGTGATATTATGAACAAATATTCGTTAATTATGATAGTTGTGAAAAGAGGGTTTGCGGAAACAGTTATGGAAGCCGCCAAGAGTCAAGGCGCAAAGGGCGGCACGATTATTCACGCAAGAGGCACAAGCTCAAAGGAAACAGAAATGTTTTTGGGAATAAACATTGAACCCGAAAAAGATTTAGTTCTAGTAATTATTGAGGACGAAAAGAGAAAAGCGGTTATGAGAGCTATCAATAAAAAAGCAGGCATAAACCTTGAGGGAAACGCTTTGGTTTTCGCTCTGCCTGTTGATGAGGTGATAGGCTCCATAAACGCCGATAAATATGAGGACGACTAAGAATATAGTCTATAACAATTTTTTTATCGCAGTATCTTTTTTTGTAGTATCAGCCATTAAATCCATAAGTTCATTGCTCTTTGAGGTATCTCCCCAAAGAAGACCGCCTATTAGTTTGTTATCTTTGAAAGACAATAACTTGTAACTATCGCCACTTTCTAAAGTTTTATTGTCATCACTGTGAACATCGCCTGCAGCAAAAAAGGTCACATCCGCTCCGGTGAAAGCTGTGCCAAAAGGAACGAGCTGATACTTGACTTTGTCACCCGCCATATTGGCTCCCGCGCATTTTCCTTGAGCTGAACTGATTATCCAAAGGCCGCCAGGTTTTCCTCTATATTCAGCGCAATCTCCCGCGCTATAAATAAAATCGTCACTTGTTTTCATAAAATCATCCACTTTTATTGCCTTATCCACATCCAGGCGGGCATCTTTTGCAAGCTGAGTATATCCTCTTACACCCATACTTACAATCATAAAATCTGCGACAACTTCACCATGGTCTGTGACAACTTTGTCTTTTTTAATTTCTTTTACATTTGTATTGAGTAAAACCTTTACGCCTTTGTCTTCAAAAGCGGATTTAAGCATCTTGGAACTTTTTTTATCCAACTGGGCTTTGACAATTGAGGCTCCTCTTTCCACAACGGTGACATCCATGCCTCGCACATTTAAGGAATGGGCGGCTTCAATTCCCAGTATTCCTCCGCCTGCAATTATGACTTTTTTACCCTTTTTGGCTAGATTAATGATATCCAAAGCATCATTATAGTCTCTTAAGGTCTTTATTGGCAATAGACTTTTTTCAATATCAAACGGACAAAAGGAACTTGCGCCACAAGCCAGACATAACTTGTCATATTTAAGTGTGGTGTTGTCGGATAAAGTGACAGTTTTTTTGTTGGTATCAATAGCTTTTGCTAATGTCTTTTTATAAAGTTGAATATTATTGTTTTTATAATAATTATAATTTTCCAGCACAATATCAGCAAAATTCATTCCCCCGCATATAACGTCAGACAAAGCCGGTCTGTTATAGGGCAACTTGTCTTCGGAAAATACCAATTTAATCTCTGCGGTTTTATTTCTTGCTCTTATGCTCTTTGCCGTTTCCAATGCGGCAATACCTCCGCCTATTATAACAAACTTTTCATTGGTGTCATTTCGAAAAGTAATCTTTTCCTCTTCGTATTCTTTAAAAGCTTGCTTGTCGGCGCCACATACTGGACAGATTTCAGGCAAATATGGGAAAACATGGTGGCATACGCTGCATTTATATTTCATACTATTCCTTCAAAGCTTTTGCAAAATCTGAACCGTATTCAAAAGCTTTTTTCAAATCTTCATCGTTGGGCTTAAGTTTGACCTTCAAGCCGTCAAGAGGGGTTTTGAGTCTTAGTTGTTTGAGCCGTCCCAGAATGTTGCTGACAGCTTCTCCGCTCCAACCATAGCTACCAAATGCTCCGGCAATTTTTCCTTTATGAATAACAGGGTTTAAGTTCAATAACAGCTCGCTAACGGGATAAAGGGCGTCTGAAACCAGAGTGGGAGAACCAAAAAGCAAACCGTCCGCCAGGGTCATTTTTTCTAATACCTGAGCTTTGTCGGCATATACCATGTCAAACATATGAATATTGGCGATGCCCTGACTTCTCACACCCTTGACTATATTATCTGCAAGAGATTTTGTATAGCCATAAGCTGATACATAAGCTATAACTACGCTTTTTTCCAACTTTTTCTCTTCTTTGCACCAATTTTTATACATATTAATATAATAGGATATGTTTTCTCTCAGGATTGGGCCATGTCCTGTTCCTATGATTTCAATATCTAAATTTTCTATCTTTTTCAGGGCGTTGAGCATATGAGGTATTTTGTAAGGGGCTATTATGTTATCGAAATAATATTTATATGCCTCAAAAAAATCGCCAGTCATTTTGTCGTTAAAGATATTGTCGTCGGCATAGTGGCATCCAAAACAATCGCATGGGAACAGAGCCTTTTTTTCCTTTATGTAGGTGAACATTGTGTCAGGCCAGTGCAACATTGGCGCCATTATGAACTCCAAAGTCATCCCGCCAATATCTATTTTGTCACCTTCATTTACTACTTGGTGGGGAAAAGGTTTGTTAAGGATGTCTTTCAAAAAATTTATCGCTGTATTACTTGCCAATACAGTGGCTTTAGGTGCAATTTCTAAAAACTTTGCTATGGAACCTGAATGGTCGGGTTCGGTATGGTTTGCCACAAGGTAATCAATATCCTTAGGGTCGCACACCTTTTTTAGTTTTTGAAGATGCTCTTCAAAAAAAGTTGTTTTTACCGATTCAATAAGAACGGTCTTATCCTTGCCTTTGACAAGAAAAGAATTGTATGTTGTACCTTTTTCTGTTGTCATAACAATGTCAAAGATTTTGAGTTTTTTGTCCAACGCTCCAACATAGTATATATCTTTAGTTACTTCTTTTTTCATGTAAGTTTTCCTACCTTTTTATTTAGTTATGATTATTGTCATTTTACAATAATTTATATAACAATGTCAATTGCCCATCATTTTGAATATTTTATTGCTGTCTTGCAAAAGATATAGCTATGAAACGGATAAAAGTAGTGGTGATTTTAGTAATAATTCTGTTGGCTTTTGTATTTTCAGGCTTTACTGATGAGAAAACGCCTGAAAAGAATTATATTAAATGGGTGGATTGCAATGTTACCTATGAGGTTATGAAAAGAGCGTATGAATATGAACTAGAATTTTATAACAATAAAGATATGGATTATAGCTTTATAAAAGCGTTAAGTTACCTTGCTACAAGAAATGGCAATAAGTTTAGTATAAAGAATGATTTGAAAAATTTAGATGAACTTGTCGAAGGTCTTAAACAGGGCAAAAGAATAGATGATTTTTATGGCGAAAACAAATATTACAAGTATTATGTTGAGGCGTATAACGCCATTTTCAAGGAGTGGTTTGGAGAATATAAGGAGCAGGGCTCAAACCAAATAAAATATGGTTTGAAAAATTATCACCCATTCCCAAAAGGATACTGGTACAGCCATTGCGATGATTTTGGCGTAAGACGAGACTATGGGTTCAAAAGACGACATTTAGGTCATGATATGTTCGGATCAATAGGCACGCCAATAATAGCTATTGAAGGCGGAACGGTGGCGGAACTTGGATGGAATAAATACGGAGGATGGCGCATCGGAATAAGGTCTTTTGATAAAAAAAGGTCGTATTATTACGCACATCTGAGAAAAGACAAACCATATATTGACGGACTCAATAAAGGCGATAAAATAAAAGCCGGACAGGTTATCGGATATTTAGGTGTTACCGGATATAGCAAAAATGAAAATGTTAATATGAGAACAAAACCACATTTACATTTGGGTATGCAACTTATATTTGACGAAAGCCAGGTTCAGGGTATGAATGAAATCTGGATTGATATGTATGACATAACCAAGTTTTTGTCGTTAAACAGAGCCGAAGTAAAAAAATGCGAGAATGATTTCATAAGCATAAACATTAAAAGAGCTATATAGGTTAGTATTGATTTGTGATAAAGGTATATGGTATCATAAATACAATATATGAAAAAATAATTTTTATTTTCAAAAGGTCAGTAATGTCAAAGGTCGTAACAACAAAATACGGAAAGATAAAAGGAGAATCCCGAGAAAAAAGCTTTGTATGGAGAGGGCTGCCATACGCTTTACCGCCCATTGGCGAAAGGCGTTTCAAAGAGGCGTTGCCGCCTTTGAAATGGAAGGGTGTTTATGACGCGACTTTTTTTCGTCCGGCTTGTCTTCAAATGGTTAGATTTGAAAAACAGCAAGAAAGCGAAGATTGTTTGTACTTGAATGTTTATTCGCCCTCGACAATGGGTAAAAAGCCTGTAATGATTTTTATACATGGAGGCGCTTTTATTGCAGGGAGTGGCTCTCAATATCTCTATGATGCAAAAAATGTTTGCGAGAAAGGAGTTGTTGTAGTATCCATAAACTATCGTTTGGGAGCCTTTAGTATGTTTAATTTCTCCTTTATAGATAAGGAATATGCCAGTAATCTTGCTCTCAAAGACCAACTTATGGCTATAAAATGGGTTTATGAAAACATAGAAGCTTTTGGGGGAGACCCTGAAAACATAACTGTGTGTGGGCAGTCGGCAGGAGCCATAAGCGTAATTTGTCTTTTGAACGCGCCTCAGGCCAGCAAGTATATTAAAAAAGCTATTGCTATAAGCCCACTTCCTGATATAGTAAATTCAGAAAAAAGAAGCATTGATATTGCCAAAGGATTTTTGGAATATTTAGAAATAGATGAACAAGAATTTCATAAAATGGTTGAAATGGATTGTGAAACGCTTAATGAGATGGCAAGAGAATATACAAAAAGCTTTGAGAGAAAAAACGGACTGGATTTACTTATGCCCGTTGTTGATGGAGAGTTCCTTCCGTATAGACCTTTGAGGGGAGCGAAAGAGAAAAAGGCCCATTATCCGCCTCTTGTTATAGGATTGACAAAAAATGAAGTTGACATTGTTTTCAAGCTCAAATCGTATAAGGATATGGCAGTTCATGAATTGGAATATCTTATGGATGAAGAAAGCCAAATAAGAGATGAGTTAATAAAAGCCTATGGAGAGGACGAACTTGAAAAGAAATATCCTCTTATTGGAAGAGACTGGCTTGTAGGTATGCCCTCCGAATGGTATAGTGAATTTCATAGCAAATGGGGAGATGTTTGGGTTTATCTTTTTGACTATGAAAACCTGTTTTTGAAACTTACCGGACTACAATCCGCGCATACTCTTGATTTAATATTTGCTTTTGGGAATTTCGATAACCTTATAGGAAGACTTTTGTTTTCTCTCACTCCTTTTAGAAAAAAGGCCTATGAGCTTGGCGATAGGCTGAGGGAGGATCTTGTGGAGTTTATAAAAACAGCAAAGGCTCCGTGGCAGAGGTACGGTGAAGATTATGCGGTGAAGATATACAATAAGGACGGAGACAAAGTAAAGAAAAACATAAACGACCCTATAAGAAAGGTATGGAAAAAAACTAAAATATATAAAAATATATAAAAGGGAGGAAATAAATTGCAAATCATAAATTTGGGCAATACCATGTTCAACAATTATATTCTAAAAGGAGACAAGGGAGCAATACTTATTGACGCAGGCAACGGCGTTTCGTATGAAAATTTTTTGAAGGCCTTGAAAAAAAACTTTGTAGACATAAAGGATATAAAATACATATTTTTAACCCATGCGCATTCAGACCACATAAGTTACCTTAAGCAGCTTTTGCAAAACACTGATATAAAAATTATTTTACATACTGAAGCTGTGGAAAGGCTTAAAATATCAAGAAATATACTTGGTGACTGTTCGTCTTTCATGTCAAAGGTATTCTCAATTTTGACAAAGGCAACAGGAAAATCAACAAAAGAATTTGAAAAGGTATTGATAAACAAAGATAAAGCCGTTATTGTTGAGGGAGACAGCGACTTTTTGAAAAGCTTTAATATGAAAATACTATATTTAGACGGGCACACTCCCGATAGCATAGGTCTTTTAACAGAGGACAATATACTCTTTTGCGGTGATATGTTTGTTAACACATTCCCATCAAAGCAAAGAAGAACTTTGCTTATAGAGGATAAAGAAAAGTATATAAAGTCATGGCAAAAAGTCATTGACCTAAACCCCAAAAAGATATACCCGTCCCACGGAAAACCTTTTGGGGTTGAGGATATAATAAAGTATCAAAATAAAGTAGAAAATATGTTTTTGTGGAAAAATCCTTAATTATTTTGCATAGATTTCTATAATTTCTCAAATACTATCTATGATTTAAAAAAATCTAAATTATGGGAGGAATTATGGATTTCAAAAAATATACGGCAGAGTTCATTGGAACTTTGTTCTTAACACATATAAGCTGTGGAGCTCTGGTCATGTACAATTCTAGCGCCGGTTGGCTTGCGGTCGCGTTAACTTTTGGTCTTGTTCTTATGGCGATGACATATTGCTTTGCCCATGTGTCGGGATGTCATATTAACCCCGCTGTTTCATTAGGAATGCTTATATCGGGGAAAATAGATTTCAAAGATTTCATAGGTTATATAATAGCGCAGTTTACAGGCGCAATAGTAGGGATAGCTATACTTTTGGTATTATTCAATAATGATACCGGACTTGGCGCAAACGGTTACGGTGATTTAAGCAGCTGGTCGCTTTCATGGTGGCAGGCGTTAATTGCTGAAATCGTGCTTACAGCTATATTCGTTATGGTTATGCTTATTATGACCTCAAAGAAAAACAGATATGTCAGAGGTATAGTCACAGGGCTTACCTTCGCGGCGTTATATCTTTTTGGTTTGCCACTTACGAACGCTTCGTTAAATCCGGCA
>CAZVHD010000089.1:0-6871 GCA_964626765.1 uncultured Christensenella sp. | reverse complement strand
ATAATATGTTCCTCGCCGTCATAGACCACGCGTTTATTGGGGAATACTTTGTCGGGGTCAAGGTCTATTGTGGCGGGTATGATTTCAAGGGAGCCGTTTCTTAGGGTTATGTCATAGTTGGGCAGAGTTTCCACAAGGTTTATGAATACCACATACTGACCTACTGGGCTGGACGCTGTTGCATTGGATGTCAAATATACAGCTTGCTCTATTCTGTCTCTGTCCCTGGGCACTGCATCTCCTTCTATTTCAAAGGTTAATTCAAATCCGCCTACCTTTCCATACTCACATTCATGGTTGCTTGCTGTTATCACTATCGGTCTGGGTTCTATATGCAAGGTGTTTGGTATGAATGTTATATCATAGTTTCCGCCTGCTGTCAGATCTCCTATGAGTATATCATATTCGCCCACATCCGTTCCGGACTCTCTTGACAACTCACCGGTCATTTCATCATCAAACACAAGTTCGCCTTCTGTTATGATATAGTAAAGTTCAGGGTCGGGGTCTCCGTATGTCTTTACTATCTCTTCCGCCTCCACTGTCAAAGGTCTTGCTATTATGGTGAATTTTCCTTGCTCGTCATCAGTATAGATTATGTTATAGTTCGGGTTGTTGTCATTGTTAATTGTTCCTTGCAATATGTTATACTCTCCAACATCTTCTCCGGATTCTCTTTCAAGGCTGCCTTCAATAACATCTTCAAAAGCTAAACTTCCCGATATAATCTCATATTCAAGCTGTGGGTCGGTATCTCCGTATATCTTTTCTTCATCCTCAGCTCTTATAGTTATATTCCTTGCTCTTATCGTAAAGTATGCCTCGGCTATATCTATATCATAATTGTCATTGTCAAGCGAGCCTATCTCTATTTTATACTGTCCAACTTCTTCGCCAGGCTCTCTTTCCAGACTGCCTGTCAGCATATCTCCTTCCACAAGCTCATCACCCGATATCGTATAGCTAAGCGGCGGGTCATTCTGTCCGTACACTTTTTCTCTTTCAGCTGGTAAAATAGTTATATATCTAGGATATATCGTGAACATTCCTTTTACATAGCTCACATCATAGTTGGGTCCAGGTGTAAGCGTTCCTCTGTTTATCTCATACTCGCCCACGCCTTCGCCGCTGGCTCTATATAGCCTACCGCTCATGCTGTCGCCTTCTATGAGCTCCCCGCCTGTGGTGTATTCAAGCTCGGGGTCTTCATCGCCATAATCCTTGCTATTGTCAAGAGCTGTTATTGTTATGGCCTTAGGCAATATCCTCAATGTAAATATTGCAAATCCTGCGCTAAAATTATCTGTTTGTTCGCTTGTCACTTCTATTTGGTATTCGCCTGCGTTTATATAGCCTGAGGGCTCATAATAAAGCTGGCTTTCTGTATGATTAAGCTCGGCGTCCACTGTCTGTTCTGCTCCGTTATATTCCTTTTCCTGTACTATATCTCCCGATATCTCCGCTTGAGCTCTTGTCACATACAATGTTCCCGTTTCATATACGCCTACATAGTTGGAATATTCTTTTTCATTTACATATATATCATATTCTCCTACAGGGTTGTCTTTTTCATACTCCGTATAGCCCGTATCATTCAGCTCATCATTGTTTACCAGTCCGTCATAACTGAATGTAAACTCTGTCGGGGGCTGGTCTCCGTATTCCACATACATATTTTCAGGTCTTATTGTTATGGGTCTTTTTTCCACAGTCAATGTTCCCTCTTCATATGTCGCCTCATAATTGGCGTATGTTTTGGGATTTACTAGTATGTCATATTCGCCCACATCGTCATACCTTCTGTATGTCGTAGACGCTGTATCCACAAGCGCGTCATCATACACTATGTTATCGTATGTAAATGTAAAGTATGGAGCGTTGTTTCCATAGTATATCTCTTTATCGTCTGCTGTTACGGTTATACTTCTTTTGGTTATTGTAAGTACCGCTCCCGATGATGAATTAAAGCTTATGTTATAGTTCGGGTTGGTCTCACTGGTCACTGTTCCTTGCGTTATTCGGTATTCTCCTACATTCCTTCCCGTCTCTCTGCCAAAACTGCCTTCAAGCTCATCTTCATATGCAAGCTCGCCAGCTTCCACGCTATATCCTATCTCGGGGTCCTCGTCTCCATACACCTTGCTCGCCGATACCGCTCTTATGCTTATCAGTCTGGGACTGATAATAAATTCTCCTGAAATAAATTCAATAGAATAGTTAGGATTGCCTAAAGTGCCCTGATGTATCTCATAGACACCGGCGTCTTGTCCTTCTTCTCTTTCAGCATAACCTGTAAGCTCATCTCCCGCCAAAAGCTGATTACTGCTTGTTATTTCATATTCAAATACCGAAGGATCGCTGTATCCGTATACTTTTGAGCTGTCTTGCGCCTCTATCACAAGCTCTATTGGCTTTATTGTAAATGTCGCTGGCTCATATACAAGATTGTAGTTGTCCCCCGCCGTAAGCGTGTTTTGCAGTATCTGATAATCTCCGGCATCCTCTCCCCATTCTCTTGCCAGTATGCCTGTAAGCTCGTCGTCATATGCAAGACTTCCTTCTGTCATAGTATATTCAAATACTTCGGGGTCTTCTTCGCCGTATGTCTTTTCAGCTGCATGGGCTTCAATTACTATTGTCCTTTTTTCTATCTCAAAATTATTGCTCTCATATGTTATATCATAGTTAGTGTTGTTTTCATTTGTCAACGAACCTTGCGTTATTAAATATGTACCAATATCTTCTCCGCTCTCTCTTGATAACTCACCCGTAAGCTCATCTTCATACGCAAGTTCGCCTTCTGTTATCTGATAAGTTAAATCGGGGTCGATATCTCCGTATATCTTGTCTATCTTATCAGCCGATACCGTTATCGCCCGCTCCTCTATTACAAAGTCTGAACCATTAAATTCAAATGTTATGTCATAATTGGGATTGTTGATATTATCTATTGAGCCTTGACCAACATCATATACGCCAACATCTTCGCCACTCTCTCTTGCAAATTCTCCAGTAAGAATATCGTCATAAGCAAGCTCTCCCACAATTACCTCATACTCTATCTCAGGGTCTTCATAACCATATATCTTGCCCGTCGGAACAACTCTTATCTCTATTGGTCTTGGGTCTATTGTCAGATAGCCTGCAATATATGTTATGGCGTAGTTGCTATTTGCTAAATCGCCTATTCCTATCTCATATACTCCCACATCTTGCCCATTCTCTCTTTCCAGTCCGCCACTGAGCTCATCCCCAGTTACCAATTCGCCGTCTGTTATCTCATAGTCAAACGCAGGGTCGATATCTCCGTATACTTTTTGCTTTGAATTAGCTGTAATCTCTATTGGCCTTGGGTCAATTTTCAGTATATTAGATGTGTATGATATGAAATAGTTTTCCCCGGCGTCTATATCGCCAAGCCCTATCTCATAGTCGCCAATCTCTTCGCCTGACTCTCTTGACAATTCGCCTGTTATTTGGTCTGTTTCTATCAAGTTGCTGTAATCATATGTCAATATCGGGTCGCTATATCCATATATCTTTTGCTGCTCATTTGCTTCAATAAATAATTCTCTTTTTTCTATTATCAGAGTTATTTGCCTTTCCACATAGTCGTAGTTGGTCGTTGCCGCAGCCGATACCGTTATTATATATTCTCCGGCTTCCACATAACCTTGTTGCGGCTGATACTGAAGTGTGGTCTCAGTATGGCTAAGCTCCATTTCTATGTTCTTAATTGTCTTATCATATATATATGTCTGCTCGGCGTCGCCATGTATCTCAGCCACCGCAGGGATAACTTCCAATACTCCGCTATTATATGTCGCCACATAATTGGTATATTCTTTTTCCGTAACGGTTATTGTATAATACCCCACAGGGTCGCCTACGCTGTAATCAGATGTTGCCGTGTCTACAACCGTATCATCATTCACAAGCCCTGTATAGGTGAATGTGAAAGTTGGCCATTCATCATCAAAAGATATTGTCTTGTCATCGGCTTTCACGGTTATTGCCTTCTTATCTACAGTAAGCGTTCCTGCAATATATTCAACTCCCTCATAGTTTGTATACTCGTTCTCATCCGGTGTTATCGCATAGTCTCCTGTATCCATATATCTTTGATATTCTGTTGATGCTGTGTCCTCAACCGTGTCATTGTTCACAAGCCCTATATATGCGAATGTAAATTCGGGAAGATCTTCGCCATATGTTATGGTCTTATCTTCAGCGGTTATTGTCAAAGCCTTTTTCTCAACAGTCAATATACCGTTTACAAATGTCGGGGCGTAGTTGTCATAATTCTCATGCGCGGATATATCAGTGTCTATTTCAATAGCGTACTCTCCACTATTGTCAAACTGTTGATACATTGTATCCGCTGACACTGGCACTGTGTCGTTGTTTTCAAGACCTTCAAAGCTAAAGGTAAACTGCGGACTCTCATCTCCATATGTTATGGTCTTATCGTCTGCTGTTATTGTAATTTGCTTTGGCGCAACAGTAAGGGTTCCGTTTTCAAAAATTCCCCTGTAATTGTCGTATGTGGTGCTCGCTCCTATATAGATTGTATACTCGCCTGCATCGTCAAACTGGTTGTAACTTACAATCAGCATCTCTTCAGATGCATCGGGCACATCTCCGTATACCGTGTCATAATACGATACCGTAAGCTCCGGTGTCTCTTCTCCATAGACTATCTCTTTGTCATCGGCTCTTACTATGATATCCCTTCTTTTTATGGTAAATGGATTGCCCACATAGGTTATATCATAATTGAGGTTGTTCTCATTAGTTATTGTACCTTGTAATATGGAGTATGTGCCTCTTACCTCGCCGCTCTCTCTTTCAAGCTCTCCTGAAAGCTCTTCTCCTTCCACAAGAGAACCTTCCGTTATGTCATATTCAAATTCAGGGTCTTCTTCTCCGTATATCTTTGAGGTTTCCTTTGCCATAACCGTCACTTCTCGTCTTTCTATTATCAAAGTTATCATTTTTGTCGTTTGATAATAGTTGGTTGTCTCTTGGCTTGTAACCTCTATCTCATATGTTCCGCTTTCCGTATAACCTTTTTGCTCGTTATACTCAATTACCGCTTCGCTATGGTTGAGACTTGCTTCTACTTCCTTCAAATTCCCATCATATGTATGCGTTTGCTCAACTTCCGCGGTTATTATTGCCTCCGCCCTTTCCACCTGAAGCGTTCCGTCATTGTAGCTTATCACATCATAATTGGTGTATTCTACATCTCTGTCTATGATTATTAAGTACTCGCCTGTGTCGCTGCCTATCTCATATTCAGTATCGGCTCTTGTTTCTGTCAATGGCAATAGCTCATCTTCAGTAACAAGACCATTATATGTGAATGTGAATTCAGGCGCTTGCTCATTGTATACCGTTTGCTTGTTCTCGGCAGTTACTGTTATCGGTTTCTTGTTTACTGTCAATATGCCATGTTCATATACTCCATAATAGTCTTCATGACTGATTTCATTGACTATTATGTTATATTCGCCCGCAGGTTCATATCTCGTATAGTCCGCATACGCGCTAATATCTATAACATCATTTCCCACTCTTCCTTCTGTATCATAGTTAAATGATGTCGGAGGATTGTCTCCAAAGACTATCTCTCTGTCCTTCGGCCTAATATGGAATGGTCTTTTGCTGACCGTTAATGTTCCGGAATTTTGCTCTATTGCCCGATAGTTCTCATGCCCTGTGGGGGAGGTCATTATCTCTATCTCATATTCTCCAACTCTTCCGCCATTTGAGTCATATTCGTTTACATATACATTTTCATTAAAGCCAAGTTCGTCATCGTTTACTACATTTGAATATACAAATGTAAACTCAGGCAATTCATTTCCGTAAATCATCTCTTTATCTTCGGCTGTAACCATTATATCACGCCTAAGTATAGTCAACTCTCCGCTCTCATACGATGTGGCAACATAATTTGTATATGTTACATCCTCGTCAGGATTTATAGTAAATGTCTCTCCAACTTCTGCATACAAATAATATTCGCTGCTGGCAGTAGTCGCTGTCAACGGTAAATTAGGATCCCCCTCGACAAGACCTTCATAACTAAATGTGTACTCTGGCATATCGCCATACACCACTTCCACATCTTCAGCTTTAACTACTATGCCCTTCTTCTCTACATGTAAGGTGCCTGTTCCAAAATCTGCATTATAATTGGTATAATCGTCTCCAGTGATTACTATTGTATAATCGCCAGCATTGTCAAATCTGGAGTAGTCTGCGCTTGCGTCCACAATTAAATCATCTTCTTCATTATTAACAACATTACTAAACTCAAATTGATAACTAGAAGGCTGCTCTTCACCATAAGTAATATTGTAATCATCTATTAAGTCAATTGATATATTTCGCTTATTTACGGTTAGTGTAGCTGTATTGTATGTAATATTATAGTTACTCTTTATTGGGTTAAGGGAATCTTGGTCCACATAAATTGTGTATGTTCCATCTGAATTTCTGTTTTGATATCTTGAATAATTGCAATAAGCCTCAGCGCCTATATTATCTCCGGAGACTCTGCCACTATAAGTTACAGAATAGGATGGCAAAACATCTCCATAGTCCACTTCTTCATCATCCGGATTTATTGTCAAAGACCTTTTATTTATAGTAAAATCATTGGAGTTGTAATTAATATTATAATTGCTTTCATTGTTGCTACCTGAGCGAAGAACCTTTAAGGTACCCCTATTTATCTGGTATGACCCAACACTCTCTCCGGATTCTCTTGTAAGACTGCCTGAAAAATTGTCGCCTGAAGCAAGGCTTCCCGAAGTTACTTGGTAAGTAAGGGATGGGTCGCTATTTCCATAGGTCTTACTTG